>DATHJM010000164.1:0-2094 GCA_035489775.1 Burkholderiales bacterium | reverse complement strand
CCCCCGTCAGGCCGACCGGCGACAACATTCCGAGGCACCGCGCTCGAAGAGGATACTTCGCTGCGAAATGGTAGATCAACGAGCCGCCGAGCGAATGGCCCGCGAGAGCTGGACGCTCGAGGCCGAGCGCATCGAGGATCTCCCGGAGATGCTCGACGAGTGAGTCGATCGTGTATTCGTGGGACGCGATCGGCTTGTCGGAGAGGCCGTGACCCTTGAGATCCACCGCTATCGCGCGGAATCCCGCGTCGGCGAGAGCGGGCATGTTGCGGCGGAAAACGAACGCCGAGCATCCCCACCCGTGCACGAGCAGCACCGGCGGTGACGTTGGTTCGCCTCGTTCCACGACCCGGACTTTCGTTCCTGAGGACAATGCCGGAAAGCTGAGGCGATACGCGACATCGCCGGCCGGAAACATCTCGCCGGGACTGAGGTTGTCGCGGCGACTGAATCTGATCATCGGATCAGATCAATTCGATTTCTCTGCCGAGAAGTCTCCCGATCAGGCCGATGCGGAAGGTGACATCGGCCCACTTGGATTCCTGGCCCGCGCCGTCGTCGAGAGGAAAGGTGGACCACGCCCACGGACTTGTGGTGACAGGACGGTCCGTTCCCTTGTGCGGGTGCCACACGCCGGTGCGATCGCGGTCGTCGACGAATCGCTCGTAGAGCTTCATCCAGCCATCGTTGCGACGCAGAAAATTCAGCCGCGCCATCGTCTCGAGCCACATGAGGGCGAACGGAACGTCGGCCTCTACGGCATTCCGGTGCGGCAGCACATCGCCCATGATCAGGTGGGGCTGCGGTACCATTTTCTTGCCGAACAGCTGGATCGCTTCCTGTCGCGGCAGGGGCTGGGTGATCCAATCGTAGATCCGCTCGACTTCCGAGAAATGCTCGTGGCGGAAAATCGGCATGTGCGCGAGCATGGTCAGCGTGTAAATCGACGGGGGCGCCGATTCCGGCGCGAGCACGTGGGTATTGCCCACCCGCATCCACGGCTTTTCGCCGAGCGGTGAGTTCAGGTAAGTGACGTTTCTTTCGAGAATGCGCCGGGCGGCCCCGCGAAGTCGCGGATCGTTCTCATAGCCGATCTGCGCGAGCGTCGCCGCGGCTGCTTCGCGAAAGAGTCCACGCGTGCGTCGGACGAGGTCGTCGTCCTTGGTCTTGGTGCCGAGCTCGAAAGTGAACGCGGGGTCGTTGTCTTCCGCGAGGAGCCTGAAGAGGAGCCGGCGCGCCAGTATGAGCGGAGGAGATTCGGCGCTCCAGCCATATTCCGCGAGGCGACGAACGGCCGGAATGGTCCCGATATTGGCAAAATCGGCAGCGTGCCGGCCAGGGACCGAGAGAACGGAATGGTTCCACATCCCGTCGCGGGTCTGGGCGACCGCGAGCTTGAGTGCGGGCCGGTGAGAGTACGGGAGCCAGTCGACGTCGCGAGGTGCCGGTTCGCTCAAATGCGCGACGTCCGTCATCGCGCGATACTTGACCGGCGCGGATGCGTGCTCCAGGATCCAGCTCAGAGGGAAAGTGAGCGGCTCCGGGGCCGGCGTCGGTATCGTTGGGGCTAGTTCGGGGGCGGTACTAGGTGCGGTCACTAACGGCGCTCGGCACGCATAAAGGAGCCTACCCTGGATGCCGCAGCGCGCAGATGAGGCGCCGGCAGCGCGGGGAAGAATAGCACGTTTTCAACCGGACGCTAGGGGGAGCTGGATAACTCGTTGGGGCTTAATGAGTTACCTGTGTGGACGACAACTGCAACTGAACAAGATGGCAGGGGCCAGAAGTACAGCCTTCAGGAGGCAGTAGGAATGTCCCGAGGTTTATACCTGCCTCCTGGTAGCTGTGCATCTCTGGCCCCCGACATCTTGTTCAGTTGCAGTTTGAATCCGGCCCAACCCTTTTGCCATTTGTGGCGTATAACATCCGGACGCCGAGGGGGCGTCAAACACACATCTCCAGGAGAGCAGGATGAAGGTTATTCGCATCGCCACGCTGGCTTTTGCCCTTTGCGCTGGCATGACCTCGGTTGCAGCAGCACAGGGCCAGCCCGCGATACAGCAGGGCCAGGGCGAAATGCGCCGTGGCGGCGGA
>DATHJM010000163.1:0-9747 GCA_035489775.1 Burkholderiales bacterium | reverse complement strand
CCCTCGTGCTCGTCGACAGCCTTGGACATCAGAGTAACGAATTCGCCTACCCGCGCGAGCACGACCGCCGGGTCGAGCATGTCGGACATGCCCGTGAATCCGCGCATCTCGGCGAAGAGGATCACCATGGGCGAGCGCTCCGGCTTGTCCGCTTCGCTTGTCGTCACCATGAATCTCCCCTTCTACGCGCGCCGCGCCACGCTCACGTCCCGGTCATGCCGGGCACTGCCCGGCGCGCAAAGGAGGAAATTTTACACAGGCCGGACAAAACCGGGGCGACATATCGGTGAAATCGTTCGGTCAGCGCCGAATGCCCTCCACGGAAAAGCCGGTGATTCTCGGAGATGGGATTCTTCAACGGGGCCCCTCCGAATATGCATATTATTCAAATGTCATTAGCTCAAGCCCTGGGGCGGAGTATAATTTTTTTATCCCCGTATGTTCAACGGGAATCCTCAACTGAGGATCGGAAACGCGCCGTCGCGGCGGGCGGGCGTTCCGGCCCGCAACCAAGACGGAGGTCGAAAATGGCTGTTCGCATAGGCGACGAAGCGCCGGACTTTACGGCAGAAACCACCGAAGGAAAGATCCGCTTCCACGAGTGGATCGGGGACAAATGGGCGATCCTGTTCTCGCATCCCAAGGACTTCACGCCGGTGTGCACCACCGAGCTCGGCTACATGGCCAAGCTCAAGCCCGAATTCGACAAGCGCAACACCAAGATCATCGGCCTTTCGATCGATCCGGTCAGCGACCACAAGAACTGGATGAAGGATATCCAGGAGACGCAGGGGGCGGCGATCAATTATCCGATGATCGGCGACGCGGACCTCGTCGTCGCAAAGCTCTACGACATGATCCATCCCAACGCAAGCGGCGGCAAACGCACCGCGGCGGACAACGCCACGATCCGCTCGGTGTTCATCATCGGCCCCGACAAGAAAGTGAAGGCGATGCTCATTTATCCAATGAGCGCAGGCCGGAATTTCGACGAGGTGCTGCGCCTGCTCGATTCACTGCAGTTGAACGCCAAACACGCGGTAGCGACGCCGGTAAACTGGAAGCCGGGCCAGGACGTGATCATACCGACCTCGGTATCCGACGAGGAGGCGAAGAAAAAGTATCCACAAGGCTTCAAGACGCACAAACCGTATCTGCGAACCGTGGCACAACCCAAATAAGTTGAAACGGACGCGCAGCGCCGTTTCAACCGCGCGCGATCGAACGGACACAAGAGTGCCGTTCATCGCGCGATCCTTTGCATGAATGAGGACGGGTATCCCGCCGCCGCAGCCGGCACGATCCGGCTCGGCGAGCTCACCGTGCGCCGCATGGGTTTCGGCGCAATGCGCGTGACCACCGACGGCAGCGACATCTGGGGCCCGCCGGCCGATCCGCGCACGGCGAGGCTGCTGCTGCATCGGGCGCTCGAGCTGGGAATCAATTTCTTCGACACCGCCGACAGCTACGGGCCGCACGCCTCCGAGTCCTTCATCGCGGAAACCCTGTATCCCTACCCCGAGGGCCTCGTTATCGGCACCAAAGGCGGCCTCGTGCGCCCGGGCAAGCGCCATTGGGACCCGGACGGGCGCCCCGAGCATCTGCGACGCGCACTGGACGGAAGCCTGAAGCGCCTGAAGCTCGAGCGCATCCACCTCTATCAGCTTCACGCCCCGGACCCGCAGGTACCCTTCGCCGATTCGGTGGGCGCGCTCGCGGAGGCCCAGCGGGCCGGCAAGATCCTGCACCTGGGGCTCTCCAACGTCAGCGTGAAGGAACTGGAAGCGGCGCGCAGGATCGCGCCCATCGTCTCGGTGCAAAACCAGTACAACCTGCAGACACGGAAATCGGAAGACGTCCTCAAAGCCTGCGAGCGGCTTGGCGTCGCCTTCATTCCGTGGTATCCGCTCGGCGACGGAGCGGCGCTCGAATCGCGCGGCGTGAAACAGCTCGCCCGACGGCTCGGCCTGCCGCCCGCGCAGGTGGCGCTCGCGTGGCTGCTTGCGCATTCGCCCGTAATGCTGCCGATTCCCGGCACGGCCTCGATCGCGCATCTGGAGGAAAATACCGCGGCCGCGACGGTGAAACTTGCACCGGAAGAACTTGCCGCACTCGGTTGAATACTACGGAGGAATTCATGCAACGCATTGCGATGATTCTCGTGCTCCTCGGCGCCGCTGCGGCGGTTGCCATGACCGGCGGATGCAAGACCCCGCCGAACCAAACGGAGATGCAAGCCTACGAATACGGCCCGCGCCCCGAGAACTACGAGAAGCTCATCCGGGATTATCTTTGGCCCAAGCTTCTCGATCCCGGCAACGCGATCGTCGAATTCAAGGCCGGACCCAAACAGCTCTACCAGCAGGCCACATCGCTCCGCCCGCTGCAATACGGCTGGGGCGTCTGCGTGTGGATCAACGACAAGAACACGCGCGGCGCCTACGACGGCCCTTACCCGATGGTGTTTTTCATCCGCGACGGGAAAATCGTCGCTGCGAACGGCGGGGCGGACGACAACATCATCGGCTGGCGCTACGCGCGCACCGGGTGCAACGAGCTTGGCGCGCCGTTCGTGACGCGCTGATCGATCAGCCCGCATGAGGCTCATTGCCGCGACATCGATCGCCCTGGCGCTGCTCGCCGGCTGCCAATCCCAACCCCTGTCCCGCGAGGAGCTGGCGGCGCTCGATTACGGCCCGCGCCCGCAAGGCTACGAAAAAATCGTCCGCGACTACCTGAGAACCCGGCTCGTGGAGCCCAATTTTGCGTTGATCGAGTTCAAGGCCGGGCCCGCGCCCCTCTACCAGAAGGAAACGGTCCTGCGGGACCGCCAATACGGCTGGGCGGTGTGCGTGATGATCAACGACAAGGATAGGCGCGGAGCCTATGAAGGGTTCTACCCGATGGTTCTCTACATTCGCGAAGGAAAAGTCGTCGCGGCAAACGGAGACGGACTGGAACGCGCCGCGGGAGTCCGCTACGCGCACGCTCGATGCCGGGAGCTGGGTTACGAAGTGCCGTGAAGGGAGAACTCAGAAAATGAAAATCGCGCTCAACGCATGCGCGGCGCTGTTGCTCGCAGCGGCGACCCCGATCCACGCCCAGGACTACCCAAAAGGGCCGGTCACGCTCGTCATTCCGCTCGCGCCGGGGGACGCGACCGATACCTCCGCGCGCGCCATCGCCGACGAGCTTTCCCGCGAGCTCAAGGTGGCGATCATCCCGGTGAACCGGCCCGGCGCAGGCGGCGCGCTCGGCACAGAGCTGGTCGTGAAATCGAAGCCCGACGGCTACACCATCATCCTCACCAACAACGCCTCGCTCGTATTCCGCACAATCCTCGATCCCAATACCGCGAGCTACAACCCGCTCACCGACCTCACGCCCCTCGGACTCGCGATGCGCTCGCCGACCATCCTTGCCGTGCGCGGCGACGCTCCCTACAAGACTCTCGGCCAAATGGCGGAGCACGCGAAAAAGAATCCGGGGAACGTGCGCATCGGCACCGCCGGGGCGGGATCGGTGGGCGATTTCTGCGTTCTGACGCTCAACTCGCTCACCGGAGCGGGGCTCACCACGGTACCGTTCACCGGCGCCTCGCCCGCCGTTACCGCCCTGCTCGGCGGGCACGTCGAAGGCGTCGTCCTCGCGCTCGGCACGATGACCGGCCATCTGAGGAGCGGCACGCTGCGCGGCATTGTCATCTCGAGCAAGTATCCGGATTTTCCGGATATCCCGACGCTGTCGGAGCTCGGCTACTCGGAACAGCTCTTCGGGGTCTGGGTGGGATTTTTCGCGCCCGCAGGCGTGCCCGCCGAAGTCACGCGAGCGCTGGTTCCGGCGCTCGAGCGCGTCATCAAGTCCCCGGCCATCGGCGCGAAGTTGAAGCCGCTGGGAATGCTGATGGACTATTCCCCGCCGGAGAAGCTCCTGGCCGAGATCCGCGAAGAGCACGCGCGCGTGCAGGGGCTTGCCCGCAAAGCCGGTCTCCTCAAGTAGAAATCTGTCAGGGCAGCTGGATCTTGCCGCCGCCGCCCAGGGGGCCTTGCGGAACGACGATCGAGGAACTCGCCTGGCGGCGCAGCTCCTGGAGCTCGCGCACGGTGCGGTCGATCGCATCTTTGGCGAGCGGCCCGAACTTCTCGGCAGCCTCGCCAAGCGAGTCCGCGCCGATCTCGAACGCTATCGGGATCGAGCCGGCGGGGGTCATGATCTGGGTCTCCCCGACGTAGAGGACGGTCCTCGAGGCATCCGGTTTTCCGTCTTTCGCGACAGGGGTCAAGCGACGGATCGTCCCGATGCGCCTATCGGTGAAAATTTCCTCCAGGTAGAGCTTGTCAGGCTCGAGCTTCAGCTCTGACGACTTGAGTTCGGGCGTGGCCATGCCTAGGCTCCGATCTCGATGTCAAATCCGACCGGATCAGCGATAGCCGGGCTCATTCGCGTTGTGAGCGATCCGGATCAGGCGGCCGGCTCCGAGGTTACCTACGCTGCCACCCGCAAATACCAGGCGCCCCTGGCCCTTGTACACCAGCTCGTGCCGATAACGATCGCCACCGAAGTAGAAAGGAATGAACGCCTTGCCCGTCACGTACGCGCCTTGGTCAGTGGGCTGACCGATCAGGTCGGTGACCTCCTTCATACCCATGCCCATTCTTAGCTTGGTGAACTTGCTGTTCTTTGCAGGGGTACCGATTATTTCCCCTTCTTTGGCGTCGCCTGCCTTGGCCGCCGGTGCTTTTGTCGTCGCAGGAGCCTGGGCCTTTGTCGAACTCGTCGCGGAAGTTTCGGATTTCTGCGCCGACTGGCAACCCAATAGCAGACAAGCCGAACCGAATGCCGCCAAGAGCGGAAGTTTCAAGTGAATCATGGAAGATCCTCTCTTTCACGGATGGTGAACCGATGCAGCGCCAAAGCTACACCCCACTTTACTGCATCATTGTGCCCGCGGTTGCTTCATCTAGGCAAATGCAGGCGTATCAGGTCTTCTTCTCGAGCTCCACTCCTGCCAGCTTCTCCCAGTAGCGCACCACGGCGGTATGATCCAGCCCCGGGTCGAGCGCATCTTGCGCGTCGGTCCAGGCTTCGAGGCATGCTTCGGCCAGCGGAGCGGGCGTTCCGGTCGAGCGCACGACCTCGAGCGCGGTCTTCAAGTCCTTCACCATCAAGTCGAGCGAGAAGCCCGAATCGAACTTGCGTGACAGGATGAACTGGTGAAACTTGTTGAGGGTCGAATTGTTCATCCCCGTCGACGCGTTGAGAATGTCCACGACGTTTCCCGGATCCAGGCCGAAGCGCTGGGCGGCAAGCACGCTTTCGGCCGCCGCGACCAGGCCCGCCGCCGAGACATAATTGTTGAGAGCCTTCATCGCGTGCCCCGAACCGAGCGGGCCGGTCGCGAAAAGCTGCCTGCCCATCGCCTCCAGCAACGGCCGGCAGCGCGCGACGTTCTGAGCGTCACCGCCTGCCATGATGGAGAGCGTCGCGTCCGCCGCTCTCCTCACGCCGCCCGATACCGGCGCGTCGAGCATCGCAACACCGCGCTCTGCGAGCTGTGCGCCGAGTGCACGCGTGCCCAGCGGAGATGAAGAGCTCATGTCTATGAGGACGCTGCCACGCGAAAACCCTGCGAGGAGGCAATCTCCGGCGCTGCCCGGCCCGAGCACGACCGAGCGAACGGCTTCCCCATCCGGGAGCATCGTGATTACCACCTCGCAGCTCTCGGCGATAGCCTTGAGCGACCCCGGTGCCTCGGCCCCGATCGCGACGCAGGTGTGTTTGAGCGCGTCCGCTCTCAGGTCATGCGCCACAATCCGGTACCCGGCCCCCGATAGCCTGCGCGCCATCGGACGACCCATTTTTCCGAGCCCGACAAATCCGATGCGCGCCGGGGGGAGAATCGAGGATGAATTCATCGAAGTGTCCCTACGATGCGCGGAAGCGTCTCCCCGATCGCGCTGCGAAGCACCGCGTCGGCGACGCCGTCGAACGGCGTGGCTTCCGCGTTTACGATTACCACGCGCGCGCCCGCGTTCTTCGCGGCGGGCACGGCCCCCGCGATCGGATAGACCCGAAGGCTCGTGCCGACTGAAATCAGGAGGTCCGCCTCGGCTGCCGACCGCATGGCGCGGTCGATCACTTCGGGCACGAGCGCCTGCCCGAACGAGATGGTATCGCTCTTCAGGATTCCGCCGCAGCGCTTGCAGGGCGGATCGGATTCGCCCGAGCGAACACGCTCGAGGGTCGCCTGCATCGGTCCCTTCCATCCGCACGAGAGGCACACCACGTCGTGCACCGTGCCGTGCACCTCGATCACGCGCTCGGGCGAGTTGCCCGCCTTTTGGTGCAATCCGTCGATGTTTTGAGTGACCAGCGCGTGGAGCTTGCCGCACCGCTCGAGCTCCACGATCGCCGCGTGGCCCGCGTTCGGACGCGCCGTCCATGCCGGATGCGCCAGGCGCGACTGCCAGGACCTCCTGCGCACCTCGGGATCGGCGACATAGTAATGGATGTTCGAGAGCTTCTCCGCCTGCGGGTCCTTCGTCCACACCCCTTGAGGCCCACGAAAGTCGGGGATCCCCGATTCTGTGGAAATTCCGGCGCCGGTGAGAACGACGATGCGTTTCGCCTTCTCCACCCAGGCCCGGACGGAATCGATCATGTGCTCGACTGACCTCGAGGTGCCCGGGCGCCTTGTGCCCTAGCTCTTCCCGCTGTGCCCCGGTTTTGCCCCGCGGCCGTGCGACCTGCCTTCGACCACTTCCAGCGCCGGACGCGCGACGTGATATCTGTTGCGGCCGGCTCCCTTCGCCTCGTAGAGCGCGGCGTCGGCCTGCTTCATCAGGTCCTCGCTGGTCGTGTCGCCCCGCGTGAAAGCGACGCCGATACTGGTCGTGACCCGCAGCGCCTTCGAGTCGACGTGGAATTCCCTGCGCATCGCATCGATGATCTTGTCGGCGACCGCGCGGGCATCCCCGTCCTCGCGCACGTCCTCGAGAAGGATGACGAACTCGTCCCCGCCAAGGCGCGCCACCGTATCGGTTTCGCGCACGCAGGCGTTGAGGCGCTCGGCGAAGGCCTTGAGCAGGGCATCGCCGGCCGCGTGCCCGCGCGCGTCGTTGATATCCTTGAAACGGTCGAGATCGAGGTAGAAGAGCGAGATCAATTGCCGGTTCCTGCGCGCGCGGGCGAGCGCCTGCTCGAGCCGGTCGCCGAGGAGATTGCGGTTGGGCAAGCCGGTCAGGCCGTCGTATTGAGCCGCGCGCTCAAGCTGCGCGCGGCTCTCGGCGAGATCGGCTTCCGCGCGCTTGCGCTCGGTCACGTCCGCGTTGGTGCCGATGAGGCGCAGCGCCTGGCCGTCCGGACCGCGCGCCGTCACCTGCCCGTGACTCTGGATCCAGATCCATTTTCCGTCGTTCCTGCGGACTCGGTGCTCGGCGCGGTAGTAGGGCGTTACACCCTTGAGCGCATCGCGGATCAAGCCGCTGAGGTCGGTGGCGTCCTTCGGATGCACCATGCGTTCCAGCGTGTCGAATGTCGTTCGGGTCGGAGCGGGTTTCCCGCCGAGCATCAGAGCCCATTGCTCGCTCAGGAAGATTTCGTTGGTCGCGATGTTCCAGTCGAACAGCGCGAGCTGGGAGCTCTCCAGCGCCAGGCTCAGCCGCTGTTCGCTTTCGCGAAGCATCTGCTCGGTGCGCTTGAGCGGCGTGACGTCGGTCGCGAGCACGTAGAATCCCGCGATGCCGCCGTCGCTGCGCACATCCGGGACGTAGCGGGTGTGGGTGTGGCGCTCGCTGCCTCCGAACGAGATGGGCAGATCGAATCTGGCTTCCTTTCCGGCGAGCGCGTCGCGGATGTGCGGCTCCCGCAACGGGTAGTTCTCCCGCAAGACTTCGCGCATGGTGCGCCCGCACACTTCCTCGGGCGTCATGCCGAACCACTCGTGATAGGTGGCGTTCGCGTATTGGTAGCGCTCCCCGGAATCGACGTACGAAATCAGTGCGGGCGTGTTGTCGGTGATCAAGCGCAGCCGATGCGCGTTGTCCTGGAGCGCGGCCGCGGCCTCGTTGCGCTCCCGCATCAAGGCGTTGAAATCGGCGGCGAGATCCCCGATCTCGTCGCCTTCACGAACCGGGACCTCGGGAACCGCGCCGGGATCGTTCCGGCTGCTGCGGATGGTCTGGTGCAAGGCGAGCAGCGGCTTGAGCACGGATCGCACGCCGAGCCATATGAGCGGGGCGAGCAGCAAGGCAACGACCACCATGAATTGGACAATTTGCCTCTGCGCTGCGGCGAACGGTGCATACGCCTCTTCGACCGGCAGCGCGGCCACGAGCACCCATGGAACGCTTTGCAGGGACTTGTAGCTGAACAGCGCGTGCAGCCCGCCGCTGCCGACGCTTTCCTCGGTGCCTTCCGCCCCGGCTACTGCATGGTCGAAGAACGGAGACGCGCCCGGGGCCGGGCCTTGCGTCATGATGCGGTCCTTGTCGACGGACATGACGACCAGGCGGTCCTTGGTGAGCAACCCAAAAGAGCCGCTCCTGCCGACGGGCGTTCGACCGATGTTGCCGAGGAAATTCGAACGAAACAGGTTGAGGGTGCCGGCCAGCACGCCCACGACTTCGCCGCGTGGGCCGAATATGGGCGCCCCCAGAACCACCTGCGGCTCCCCGTTGAGCCGGGCGCGATGCGGCGGCGACACGATCGGCCGCCCGCGGTCGAGCACCTCCCGGATCCAGGGGCGGTCGCTCAGGTTGAGCGTTTCGCGCCCCTTGTCGTAAGGCACCGCCGCAACGAACTTTCCGTTGGCGGCGATCACCGAGAGGGCGTCGAATTCGCTCTGCAATCCCGGCCGGTTCTCGAGGTTTTTTTGCATTGCGGTCGGGCGCCGGAGCTCGTCGGCCGGCAGAATCTTTGCGAGGCCGACGAGTGCGTTCAAACGCAACATCAGCGTCTGATCGATATCGTCGGCGACGCGCGACACGAGCGTGAATTGCTGGGATTCGAGAACCTGCCTCAATCCGACTTTGAAGAAGCTCAGTTGGACCGCCGAAACGAGCGCAAGCAGCCCCAGCAGGGCAGCCGTGGCGATAAAGGTGACTCTGGACTTGATGCTCAGTGGTTTCACGCCAGCACGCCCGGGCTCCGCCGATTCAGCCGCGCAGCTTGAACCGCTGTATCTTTCCCGTCGCGGTCTTCGGCAGCTCGGGGAGGAACTCGATCCAGCGCGGATACTTGTAAGGCGCGAGCTTGTCCTTGACGTGCCGCTGGAGCGCGGCCTTCAATGCGTCGGTCCCCGAATTGCCCTGCTTGAGCACGACGTACGCCTTGGGCTTGATGAGCTTGTTCTCGTCTTCGGCGCCGACCACCGCCGCTTCGAGCACCGCCTCGTGCCCGACGAGCGCGGCCTCGACTTCCGCGGGCGAGACGTAGATGCCGGAGACCTTCAGCATGTCGTCCGAGCGCCCGCCGTATACGTAATAGCCGTCCTTGTCTTGCGTATACTTGTCCCCGCTCTTCGTCCAGCCGCCGTTGAAGGTGTTGCGGCTTTTCTCGCGGTTGTTCCAGTAGCACGCGGCGCTCGTCGGCCCGCTGATCTGCAACTCGCCCATCTCGCCCGGCTTCACCGGGTCGCCGTGCTCGTCCGCCAGGCGCAGTTCGTAACCCGGGACGGGCCTGCCCGTGGTTCCATAGCGCACGTCGTTCGGCCGGTTGGAAAGGAAGATGTGCAGCATTTCGGTCGAT
>DATHJM010000162.1:0-7610 GCA_035489775.1 Burkholderiales bacterium | reverse complement strand
CAGATCGCCGCGACCGCGCTCGGCGTGGAGATGAGCTGCGTGAAAGTACTGACCGGCGATACCGACAAGGTGCCTTACGGGGGCGGCACCTGGGCCTCGCGCGCGGCGGGAATCGGCGGCGAGGCCGTCCTCCAGGCCGGGCTCGCGCTGAAGGCGAACATCCTCGAAGTCGGCGCGGTGATCCTGAAAACGAATGCCTCGGACCTCGACATCGTCGACGGCAAGGTGGTGAAGAAGGGAACCGAGCAGGGACTCACCCTCGCCGAGCTCGCGCGCATCTGCTATTACCGTGGGAACGAGCTGCCAGTCGATTTTCAACCCGAGCTTGTCGTCACGCGCCACTACCGGGTCAAGGACTACGCTTTTGTCTTCAGCAACGGCGCTCAAGGCTGCTCTCTCGAAGTGGACACCGACACCGGCTTCGTGAAGCTCCTGAAGATGTGGTGCGTGGACGACTGCGGCCGCGTCATCAACCCGATGCTGGTGGACGAGCAGGCGCGCGGCGGCATCGTGCAGGGAATCGGCGGCGCGCTCTACGAGCACTGCCTCTACGACGAGCACGGCCAGCTTATGAACGCGACGATGGCGGATTATCTCGTCCCGATGGCGGCCGAGATGCCCGACATCGAGTGCGCACACGTGCAGACGCCCACGAAAACCTCGATGCTCGGCGCAAAAGGCGCGGGCGAAGCGGGCACCGGCGGCGCCCCGGCCGCGATCATGAACGCGGTGAACGACGCGCTGCGCCCGCTCAGAGCGAAGGTGACGTGCCAGCCGATCACGCCGGAAGTGGTGCTGCACGCGCTCGGAAAAACATGAACGCATTTCAAAAGGAGACCGTCATGCGAAAAATACTCGGCCTGGCCCTCACCGCGATCGCCGTCACGCTTATCGCGGCCGGCTGCGTGCGGCCGCCCATGCGCGAAGGCAGCGCCGGTGGCTACGCGGTCGATGCCGCCTGGCCCAGGCCCCTGCCGAACAACTGGACCATCGGGCAGGTCGCCGGAATCGCTGTGGATGCGCGCGACCACGTGTGGCTGATCCACCGCCCGAAAACGCTGATCGACGAGGAAAAAGGCGCCGCGCTCTCACCGCCGCGCGCGAAATGCTGCGTGGCGGCTCCGCCGGTGCTCGAGTTCGACGGACAGGGCTATCTGCTGCGCGCCTGGGGAGGGCCGGGCGCGGGCTACGAATGGCCCGAGAACGAGCACGGCATCTACGTCGACGGCCAGGGCAACGTCTGGGTCGGCGGCAACGACCCCAAGGACCACCAGCTCATCAAGTTCACGCCCGACGGAAAATTCCTCATGCAGGTCGGCCGCGCGGGCCAGACGGGCGGAAGCAACTCCACCACCCTGCTCGGCCGCCCCGCCCACATGGAGATCGACGCGAAGGCAAGCGAGCTCTATATAGCTGACGGCTACGGCAACAAGCGCGTGATCGTGCTCGATGCCGCAACCGGCGCCTACAAGCGCCACTGGGGCGCGTACGGCAAGGCGCCGAGCGACGAGAAGCTCCCGATGTACAACGCGCAATCGCCGCAGTTCGCGAACCCGGTGCACTGCGTGCGCCTTTCGAACGACAACCTGGTATACGTCTGCGACCGCGCCAACAACCGCGTGCAGGTGTTCCAGAAGGACGGCACGTTCCTCAAGCAGTTCGCGTTCGAGGAGAAGTCGCTCGGCTCGGGCTCGTCCTTCGACCTGGTGTTCTCGGGCGACCCCGATCAGAAATATTTCTACCTCGCCGACGGCACCAACGACCAGGTGCTCACGGTCGAGCGCGGGTCGGGACGGGTGATCGCCTCGTTCGGCCGCCCCGGCCGCTACGCAGGACAATTCCTGGTGCTGCACAACATCGGGATCGACTCGAAAGGCAACCTGTATACCGCTGAAGTCGGCAGCGGCAAGCGCGCGCAGAAATTCAAGCCGGCGAACTAGCCCCGGTCGCGCCAGTCACCCGGGCGATGACCGCGACGGCATCGGCTGGAAGCGCATCCCCGCGCCAGGCGACGTGGCCATCCGGCCTCACGAGGACGAGCTTCCTTTCGTAAACGGCACCCGCTTCCGGCTCGGCTATCGTTACTTCTTCGAACGGTGCGCCGCCGCGCCCGGCGGCGTCCGCGAAGCGCGCGACCTCCGGCGCATCCGGCCCCAGACGCAACATCACGTAAGCCCTGCCGAAGAGATCGAGCGTCGAGCGCCCGTCGGCGAGCAGCGCGTGCGGCGCGCGCGCACCGGGAAAGGACGATTGCACGTATTCCGTGACGCTCAACGCAGGCGGCTCGCTTCCGTCCGGGCAGACGATGGGCGAGCCGTCGTAGCGGTAGCCCATGGCGATGCCGTCGGAGAGAAGCTCGCGGCTCGTGCTCTTCGCGATTTCCTCGCCCAGGCGCTTGCGCGCCGCTTCGCCCGCAGGCGTCGCTCCGACCAGATCCGGAATCGGAGCAAAGCTGCGCAGCTGGAAGTTGCGCGTCGCCTCGTCCACGTTGCGCAATGCGACCGGGCGCCGCTCGGCGTCGTAACTGTCGAGCAGCTTCGGTCCCGCCCATCCCGAGAGGGCCGCCGCCAGTTTCCAGCCGAGATCCACTGCGTCGCCAATGCCGGTGTTCATGCCGTAGCCGCCGGTGGGCGTGTTCTGGTGAGCGCAGTCGCCGGCGAGGAACACCCGGGCGTGGCGGTAATCCGCGGTCACGAGCTTCCTTCGCACCCAGGGGCTGATCGCGATCAGCTCGTAGGGAAATTCCGTCCCGACGATGCGCGTGAGGACGTCCTTGTGGTCGATCGATTCCGGCGCGGCATGTTCCTTCGCCCCGCCATGCAGCGTCACGCGCCACAGGTCGCCGCCGTTGAGCGAATTGAGCGTCGCCCACACTCCCGTGGGCCCGACGATGAAGTGCAGGACGCCTTTGCCCTTGTCGTGGTAGTCCCACAGATTCCTGGCGCGGAAGTAAAGGCTGACCGGCGTGCCGAGCGCTTCGCCCTCGTTCCGGTCGATGCCGAGGATGCGGCGGATCGGGCTGCGCCCGCCGCAGCAGGCGGCGAGATACGCGGAGCGGATGGTGTGCGATTCGCCCGTTGCGGCATCGGTGACGCTGGAGGTCACGCTCTTTTCGTCCTGCGTGAAGGAGTCGAGCCGCCAGCGGTAGTGCAGCGTGACGGACGGAAAACCTTCGGCGCGTTCGCGAAGCACCGGGTCGAACCAGATCTGGTTGCAGCGCTGCGGCGGCTCGGGAGTGAATGCGATTGCCTTGTCTCCCCCGTGCTGCGGGCGGTCGATGCGCGCGATCAGGTGGCCGCGCAGGCTGGTCACGTACATCGCGGTGTGCGGATAATCGCGCGGCGTGCCGACCTCCTTGACGCGCTCGGCGATGCCCCAGCGGCGGCAGAATTCCATGGTGCGCGAGTTGACGAGGTTGGCGCGCGGGTGGGTCTTGTAACCCTCGCGCTCGAGCTCGTCGACGAGCAGGCATTCCACGCCCCGCCAGCCCAGCTCCAGGGCGAGCGCCAGGCCCACCGGGCCGCCGCCGACGACGAGAACGGGAGTTTCGATCTTCATGGTCGCCGGTTTAAGATACCGCGATCATAGCGGAGGTAGAACGTGCCTAGGTCGATGTCGAAGGGCGCAACGCTGGTGCTCGGCGCCTGCCTCGCTTCAATCGCGCAGGCTCAGCCGGCGTTTCCCTCGCGGCCCGTCTCGCTGGTGCTGCCTTCTGCGCCCGGAGACCCGACCGACCTGGTCGCGCGGGTGCTGCAGCCGAAGATGTCCGAGCGGCTCGGCCAGGCGTTCGTCGTGGAGAACCGCCCCGGCGGGTCGGCGGTGATCGCCTCCAATGCGGTTGCCAAGGCGCAGCCCGACGGCCACACGCTGCTGCTCGCCCTCTCCGCGCATTCGATCAACCCCATCGCGGTGAAGGAATTGCCGTACGACACGTTTCGCGATTTCGCCCCGGTCACCCTGCTTGCTCGCTTCGCCCTGATCGTCGGCGCGAACGCGGCCGTCAAGGGATCGAACCTGCGCGAATTCCTGGATGCGGCCAAGGCCCGGCCAGGCGATCTCAACTTCGCGTCGCCCGGCGCGGGCACGCTGAGCTTCCTCGTCGGCGAGGAAATCAGCCGGCGCTCGGGGCTGAACGCCGTGCATCTGGCCTTTAAAGGCGGCGCGCCGGCGATCCAGGCGATGATCGCCGGCCAGGCGCAATACGGCGTGCTGCCGCTCAATCTCCTGGGCGCGCATTTTGCCTCGGGCAGGCTGAAGCCGCTTGCTGTCACTTCGGCGAAACGCGCGCCCCAGCTGCCCGGCGTGCCCACCGTGGCGGAATCCGGATTCCCCGGGTTCGAGGCGTACAACTGGATCGGCGTGTTCGCGCCCGCGGCGACACCCGCCGCGGCGATCGCGCGGCTTCACGGCGAGTTCGTCGCCGCACTGGCGGAGGCCGACGTGCGGCACAAACTCGGCGCGGTCGGATTCGAGATCGTCGGCTCGACGCCGCAGGAGCTCGACCGCTTTGTGCGCGGGGAATTCGAGCACTGGGACAGGTTCGTGCGCGAATTCAACGTCAAGTTCGATTGAGTCGCGGGCAGTCTTTCCTAGTATCCCAGCTCGGCGCCGATCATCACCACGCAGATCCGCCCGGGGATCCTCTCGTTCTCGATGATGAGGACCTTGCCGCACTGGCGTTCCGGCCCCCGGCAGGCGGCGTTGTCGCAGCGCCCGGTGCGGGCGCAGGGCGTGTTCATCCCGAGGTGGCGGCATTCCTGCAGCGCAGCGACGTTCCGCAGCCGCTCGAACGCGGCGGCGATGTCGGGAACGATCTTGTTGACGCCGGCGACGAGGAAGACCTTGCCCGCGCCGAAGGCGTAGGCGGAGATGCGGTTGCCGCTGCCGTCGGCGTTGACGATCTCGCCGGCCTCGGTGACGGCGTTGATGCCGCCGATGAAATAATCGGCGATGGTCGCACGGCGGCGCGCGCGGGTGCGCTCCTCGGGATCGTTGACCGCCTTCACGCGCGGGCGCAGCCACTCGTAAGGCCCGTCCTTCAGCGCGTCGAGAAAGCCGATCTGCTCGAGCGTCGTCGAGCCGCCGTTCATCACCGTCGCGCCGGCCGGGATGCGCGAGAGCAGCCAGGCCACGGCGGACGCGCCCTCCGCGCAATACGCGAGGTCGATTCCGCGCCTCCCGAGCTCGTGCCGCAACCGGATGACGGCCTCCGGGGCGCTGCCCGCGAAACCCGTTGCAGAATCCGCCGCTCCGTGCAGCGTGACGCGGCTCTCACTCATCCGCCTGCACCGGCTTGCCTCCGAGAAAGATTTCGGAGAAGAGCTTCTCCCACTTGTCGCCCTCGTCGAGCGCGAGCACCGGGTCGATGATCTCGTACTTGAACTTGTTGAGCGGGCTGTCCACGGCCATGTTCGTGGGGACGCGGTTGACGCTCTTGTAGATCTCCTGCCCTTCCTGGGACAGAACGAACTCGGCGAGCAGCAGCGCTGCGTGGGGACGGGGCGCATGCCTGGCGACCCCGATCGCCGCCGCCTGGCCGAACGCCGGCTGCAGCGGCTTCCAGTCGACCGGCGCGCCTTTCAGCTTCAGGGTCTCCATGTTGTTGTTGTAGGCGGTGAGAAAGAACGCCACTTCGCCCGAGGCCACGAGCTGCGCGGTGTGAATGTGGCCGTGGCGAATCTCCGGCTTCATCGCGGCGAGCTTGCGAAAGTAGGCAAGCCCCTTTTGCTCGCCCATCGCCTTGGCCACCGCGGTGAACCAGGTCACATCGGTGCCTTCGATCGTGATGCGCTTCGCCCAGCGCGGCTGCAGCAGTTCCTCGTACGCCGCCGGCACTTCGCCGGGCTTGACCAGATTCGTGTTGTAGCCCATCACGAAGAACACGAACCGGTCGGCGACGTACTGGCGATGGCCCCGGGGCAGGGCGGCCGGCGCGATGTCGCGCAGCACCGGCGTATGAAAATCCTCGAGCAGCTGCTCCCGCCGCAGCGCCTCCAGGTGATTCGCGCTGCTCTCGAACACGTCGGCCTCGTACCGCTTGCCGCGCGCCTCGGCGACGGCTCGCTGGACGATCTTTTCGGATGAGGTGCGCCAATGGACGAGCTGCACGCCGTATTTCCGCTCGAACGCGGCGCCGAAGGCCTTGCCGTCGGCGACCGTCATGGTGCTGTAGAGCACGACCTGACGCTCCTTCCTTGCGCCTTCGGCGAGGCGCTTGTCGCGGTCCGCGCCCTGGTACATGTAGATGTCCCGGTTGGAAGGCGCCTGGGCGAATGCGGCGGCTGCAAGGCAGGCGAGCGCGGCGGCGAGGCAGGGCGAGCGCTTCATCATGCCGATATTACGGTGTACATTATCGGCGCTGTCAAACCGGCAGGAACCCTCGTTCTTCCAAGCGGAACGCGCAATCCACCGCGGGAGCAACCCGAAATGACCGAATCAGACAACCCCATCCGCATTCGCAAGATCGGCCACGTCGGCATCTATTGCCGCGATCTGCCCAAGATGGTCGATTTCTATACGCACATCCTCGGTTTCAAGGTCTCCGACGTCAACGAGAAAGGCATGACCTTCCTGCGCTTCGGCGGAGACCACCACAGCTTCGTGCTTGCCAAGATGGCCGACGACGACAAGAAGGGCGCCGGCGCCACGATCCTCCAGCAGATCGCGATGGAGGTGGCTCATCTGGAAGCGCTCAAGCGCATCCGCAAATATCTCCTCGCGCAGGGCGTGAACGTGCGCGGCAAGATCAAGCACGAAGGCCCGGGAAACGACTACACCTTCGACTTCGACGACCCTGAAGGGAACCGCCTGCAGTTCTTCTGCGACATGGACCGCATCGGCTGGGACGGAAAGAGCCGGCCGAAGGATCAGTGGAAGCGCTTCGAGGTCGACGAGTAGGGAGCCCCGATCAACCCCGCTTTCGTCATTCCCGCGCAAGCGGGAATCCAGAATTTCAGCCGCTTGCTGGATGCCCGCTTTCGCGGGCATGACGTCAATCAGAGCCTTCCCTAGTTCATCCACTTCTCGACGGTCTTCGAAGCGGCCGCCGGCCGGATAAGAAGGCCGGTCGTCGAAACCCGCAGCTCGAGCTCCGCGGGCTCGTTGACCGGGACGAAGGCGGCCGAGCCGTATTCGGCGTCGAGGAACGGCGCGAGAAAAGTGTAGCGCTTGCGCAAATCGAACAGATCCAGGGGTTTTTCCCGGCCGAGCGAGTGGAGCGTGCGCGGCGCGGCGCGTTCCTTGTCGATCTCGCGGTAGCGTCCCCCGACGCGGTCGAGCTCGTAGGCGGTGTCCAGGCCGAGAACGTTCGCCAGCGCATTCCATTTGAGGATTCGCGCGTCCACGTAGATCTCGTCCCCGGAGATCGGGTAAGTCACCATCCGCCCGTCGGGAAAGCGCAGCGTGGCCGCGAACTGCTGCGGGCCGTAGGGACGCACCGCGATGCGCGCGGCGAGCTCCTCCCGCGCGAGCGAGCGGTAGCCCTGGATTCCGACCGTGATCGTGCCTTCGAGCAGCCCCAGCGAAATAAGCAGCAGCCCGAGGAGCGTCCGCGTCACAAAGCGCAAGGGATGCAGGCCGAAGAGAGCTGTCAGGCCGGCGAGGACGAGGAT
>DATHJM010000161.1:0-8924 GCA_035489775.1 Burkholderiales bacterium | reverse complement strand
GCGTGTGAAAAAAGGCGCGAATAGGCCGAAGGCGAGCGCAAGCAGGCCGACGAAAATCCCGGCGGTGTAGTGCCTGCGCTTTTCCCCCGAGGACGAGATGATCGCGTTCACCGGGCCGGTGAGGCAGGTCGAGACCGTTCCGACGAAAGCCGTGACGATCGATCCCGCGCCGCAGGCGGCGGCCACCGCGTCGACGGGCGGCGAGTGGCCCGCGCCGCGCAGAACCGTGACGCCCTGGCCGTTCTGCACCACGAGCACGGTGATCGCGAGCGGCACGACCAGCTCTACCATTGCGCGCCAGGAAAACGCCGGCGCATAGAAATTCGGGTGCGCGAGCACGGCGGCCTGCGGTGCTGCCGCGAATTTGCCCAGCACGACCATCATGACGACCCCGACTGCGAGCGCCCCGATGAGCGGCGGCACAAGGCGCGTCAGCCGCTGCGAAGCGCCGATCGCGACGAACGCGGCGACCATTGGTACCGCGATCCAGAAATCGTCTCGGATGGCGAAAACAAGATCCAGGCCGAAGCGCAGGAACACTCCCGCCACCATGCCCATCACGATCGGCATGGGCACCGCATCCATTGCGCGGCGCACCCAGCCGGAGAGGCCGAGCGCAAGCATGAGAATTCCAGTCGCAATGAACGCGCCGATCACCTCCGCGTAGCTCAGGTGGCCGAGCGCCGGCCCGACGAGCACCGTCCCGGGAATCGTCCAGAAGAAGACGAGCGGCTGCCGGTACAGCCAGCAGAAGGCGATGCTGATCAGCCCGTTCACGAAAAACGCGCCGAATATCCACGAGGACAGGTCCGACGGCGCGAGCCCCCCGCGCGTGCCCACTGCGAGAATGATCGCCACCGGGCCCGAGGCCGCGAAGATGAACGCGACCAGGCCGTTTACGAAATAGACGCCGCCGAAATCGGCGAGCGCCTGGCGCAAGGCCGGGGACAGACCACGGTTTTGCCGTTTTTCGTTCACCCTTGGATGCCGGCTGGCTGGAAAACCGTGGTCTGTCCCCGGTTCTAGATCTTGCGGGCGAGCTCGGCGGCCTTGCCGATATAGCCGGCAGGGGTGAGCTTGAGCAGCCGCGCCTTCTCGGCCTCAGGCAGCGCCAGGCCGCGGATAAAGGCGCGCATCGCTTCACCGTCCACGCGCTTGCCGCGAGTCAAGGCCTTCAACTGCTCGTAGGGGTCGGGAAGTCCGTAGCGGCGCATCACCGTCTGTACCGCTTCGCCGAGCACTTCCCAGTTCGCTTCCAGGTCCGCGAGCATTCGCGCGGGATCCGCCTCGAGCTTGCCGAGGCCCTTGAGGCAGGACTCGTAAGCGAGCAGGCTGTGGCCGAGCGCGACACCGATGTTCCTCAACGCCGTCGAATCGGAAAGGTCGCGCTGCCAGCGCGACACGGGAAGCTTCTCGGAAAGATGCCGCAGCAGCGCGTTTGCGATTCCGAGATTGCCCTCGGAATTCTCGAAATCGATGGGATTGACCTTGTGCGGCATGGTCGAGGAGCCGACCTCGCCCGCCTGGGTCTTCTGCTTGAAATAACCCAGCGAGATGTAGCCCCACAGATCGCGGTCGAGATCGAGCAGCACGGTGTTGGCGCGCGCGACCGCGTCGAACTGCTCGGCGAAGCCGTCGTGCGGTTCGATCTGGATGGTGTAGGGATTGAATTCCAGGCCGAGCGACTCGACGAACGCCTTGGCGAAGGTCTCCCAGTCGAAGTCCGGGTACGCGGCGACGTGAGCGTTGTAGTTTCCCACCGCGCCGTTCATCTTCCCGGCGAGGGACACGGATGCGATCGAGCGCCGCGCGCGCCGCAGGCGGTAAACGACGTTCGCGAGCTCCTTGCCGAGCGTCGTCGGCGAGGCCGGCTGACCGTGGGTGCGCGCGAGCATCGCCGCGTCGGCGAGCCGCACGGCCAGTGCGGCGAGCGTCCCGATCACGCGATCGAGCGCGGGCAGGAGCACGCGGTCGCGGCCTTCCTTCAGCATCCTCCCATAGGCGAGATTGTTGATGTCCTCGGAGGTGCAGGCGAAATGCACGAACTCGGCGACGCGCCCCGCCTCCGAATTGCCCGCCAGGCGTTTTTTCAGCCAGTACTCGATCGCCTTGACGTCGTGTTTGGTTTCGGCTTCGACGGCCTTTACCTGCGCGGCGTCGTCCTCGGAGAAGGTTTCGATGATCCGCTCGAGCTCGGAACGGGTTGCCTTCGAGAAAGGCCCGATCCCGGCGATCGCCGGGTCGGCGGCGAGCGCCAGGAGCCAGCGGATCTCGACCGCGATGCGGTGGCGGAAAAGCGCCGCTTCGCTGAAGCAGGCCCGCAGCGGCTCGACTTGCTTGTGGTAGCGTCCGTCCAGAGGGGATAATGCGTTGAGCGGTGACAGCGGCGAATGCGGTGGCATCGACGGAGCCTGTATGGCGGACAGCGCCGATTTTATCATGCGGGCGAAGCCCGCCCAATTCAAGCGCCTGCTCGCCGAAGTCCGCGCCTGCCGAATCTGCGAGGCCCATCTTCCCAACCCGCCGAGGCCGGTGCTGCGCGCTTCGCCCACGGCGAGCGTCCTCGTGGTGGGGCAGGCGCCGGGCCGGCGCGTGCACGAGAGCGGCATACCCTGGAACGACCCTTCGGGCGATCTCCTGCGCGAATGGCTGCGCATAGGGCGCGAGGATTTCTACGACGAGCGCCGCATCGCGATCGTTCCGGCGGGCCTGTGTTATCCGGGCACGGGGAAATCGGGAGATCTCCCGCCGCGGCCCGAATGCGCGCCGCATTGGCATCCGAAACTGCGCGCGCACCTCCCTGCCATCCGGCTCACGCTGCTCATCGGCACCTACGCGCAGGCCTATTACCTCGGCTCGCGCAGGAAGGAAACGCTCGCCGAGACCGTGCGCGCGCGCGACGAGTACCTGCCCGATTTCTTCCCTCTGCCCCACCCCAGCCCGCGCAACCGGCTCTGGATGAGGAAAAACGCCTGGTTCGATCGCGAAGTGCTGCCGCAGCTTCGCCGGCGATTCAGGGCGTGCCTGGTGTTAGAATGATTTCCCGCTGCGGGTGCGCGAGGGGTCCCGCGGAATCCACTTTTTCTTCGCATGACAATTTCCTGAAATGAAGCTGATCGGCTCGCTCGCCAGTCCGTACACGCGCAAGGTGCGCATCGTGCTGGCGGAAAAGAAAATCGACTTCGACTTTGAAGTCGACAACCCGTGGAAGGCCGACGCCAAAGCGGCGAAGCTCAATCCGCTCGGCAAGGTGCCGGTGCTGCTGCTCGACGACGGCAGGTCGCTGTTCGACTCGCGCGTGATCGTCGGCTTTCTGGACAACGCTTCGCCGATCGGGCGGCTGGTGCCGGCAGAAAACCGCGAGCGCATCGAAGCGCGGCGCTGGGAGGCGCTCGCCGACGGCGTGCTCGACGCGGGAGTGCTCGCGCGGCTGGAAAACCAGCGCGAAGCGAAGCTGCGGAGCGCGACTTGGATCGAGCGCCAGATGGGCAAAGTGCGCGCCGGCCTCGTGGCGATGGATTCCGAACTGGATGACAAGCCCTGGTGCGTGGGCAACGGCTACACCCTCGCGGATATCGCGGTCGGCGTCTGCCTGGGCTGGCTCGATTTCCGCTATCCGAAGATGGACTGGAAGAAGGATCACGCCAACCTCGCGCGGGCCTTGGAAAAGCTCTCGGAGCGTCAGTCGTTTGCCGATACGGTCCCGCAGGAATGAATTCTTAAAGGAGGAGACGCGTCATGCAGACACCCCCGCGAGCTTCGCGATACGTATTTCCGGCTCTCGGCGCGCTGTACGAGCGCTGCCAGCGTTTCGCCTATCCGATTTTGCGAGTGACGTTCGGCGTGTGGTTCATTCCACACGGGTGCCAGAAGCTCTTCGGCTGGTGGGGCGGGAATATTGCCGGCGTGGCGAAGGGGATGGCCGCGGCGGGACTCGAGCCCGGCATGTTCTGGGCGTATTACATCGGAACCCTCGAACTGGTGGGCGGGTTCCTTGTCGCCATCGGCTTTCTGACGCGGCCCGTCGCGGCGCTTTTCTTCGGCTTCATGTTCGTCGCCGCATTTCATTTCAACTGGAAGTTCGGCTATTTCTGGACCAGCCGCGGCATGGAAATGCCGTTGCTTCTTCTGATCCTGTCGCTGGTCATCCTGATCCGCGGCGGCGGCGAGTATTCGGTCGATCGTCGCATCGGTCGCGAGATCTGAAGCGCCGGGGCGCGACAAGCCAGCCGAAAAAGCCGCCCGAGGGCGGCTTTCTTATTGAATGACCCCGCCGCCGAGGCAGGCTTCTCCCCGGTAAAGCACGACCGATTGTCCCGGCGTCACCGCCCATTGCGGCGCCGAGAATTCCACTTCGAGGTCCTCATCGCCGACGCGGTCGATGCGACAATCGGCGTCGGCCTGGCGGTAGCGTGTCTTCGCGCCATAGGAGGAACTCGCCTGCGGGGCGGCGCCGCTCACCCAGGCGAGATCCTCCGCGCGAAGCTTCTGCGACAGCAGCAGCGGGTGGTCGTGCCCCTGCACGACGATCAATTCGTTCTTCTCCAGATCCTTGCCGCAGACGTACCAGGGCCCGCCGGCCGAATCCTTCAAGCCGCCGATGCCGACGCCCTTTCTCTGGCCGATGGTGTAGAACGACAGGCCGATGTGCTCTCCGACGGTCTTGCCCTCGGGCGTGCGCATCGGACCGGGCTTCTTCGGCAGGTAGCGGTTCAGGAACTCGCGAAACGGCCGTTCGCCGATGAAGCAGATTCCGGTCGAGCCGCGCTTGGCGAAGTTGGGCAATCCGGCCTCCCCGGCGATTCTGCGCACTTCGGTCTTTCTCAGCTCCCCGACGGGAAACACGACGCGCGCGAGCTGCGCCTGAGTGAGGCGATGCAGGAAATAGCTCTGGTCCTTGGAAGAATCGACCGCCTTGAGCAATTCGACCCTTCCCTCCGCCGTCCTGACGCGCGCATAGTGACCGGTGGCGATGTGCTTCGCGCCCAGCGCCAGCGCGTGGTCCAGGAAAGCCTTGAACTTGATTTCGGCGTTGCATAGCACGTCCGGATTGGGCGTGCGGCCGGCCGAATATTCCGCGAGGAACGCCCCGAAGACGCGCTCCTTGTATTCCGCGGAGAAATTCACCGCCTCGAGATCGATCCCGATCACCTCGGCGACCGAAGCGCAGTCGATGAAATCCTGACGCGTCGAGCAGTATTCGTCGTCGTCGTCGTCCTCCCAGTTCTTCATGAACAGGCCGACCACGTCGAAGCCGCGGCGCTTCAGAAGCAGCGCGGCGACCGACGAATCCACGCCGCCCGACATGCCTACGACAATGCGTTCGCCCGCCATCGACGGACTCAGGCTGCGCGGCGCTGGTTCCTGCGGATGAACTCAGCGATGCGCTCGACGCCCTGCTCGATCGCGGTTTTCGAGGCGGCGTAGGAAAAGCGGATGTGCTGGCCCTCGCCGGGCACACGCGCGCCGAAATGAATGTCGGCGAGCACCGCGACCCCGGCCTCGTTGAGGAGGCGCTTCCTGAACTCCTCCGAATCCGCGGCGCCGACCGAGCGGCAGGCTTCGGTCACGTTGGGCCAGGCGTAGAAGGCGCCGCCCGGCGTCTTGCAGGAGACGCCCGGCACCTTGTCCAGCAAGCCCACGATCAGGTCGCGCCGCTCCAGGAACGAGTCGCGCATTTTTTTCGCGTCGTCCTGCGGACCGTTGATCGCCTCGACCGCCGCCCACTGGCTGATGTGCGAAGCGCAGGAGTCGGTGTTCGTCACCCAGCGCACGAACTGCGGCGCGAGGACGGGGTTCGAGGCGAAGCCGATGCGCCAGCCGGTCATCGCCCAGGTCTTGGAGGCGCCGTCGGAGATGATCGTGCGTTCGTACATTCCCGGCAGCGACGCGATCGAGCAGAACGCGCCCTCGTAGCACAGGCGCGAATAGATCTCGTCGGCGTAGATCCAGACTCGCGGATGCCGCCTCAGGATGGCCGCGATGGCGTCGAGGTCCTTTCTGGTCAGGATGCCGCCGGTCGGATTCTGCGGCGAGTTGAGGATGACGAGCTTCGTTTTTTTCGTGATCTTCGACTCGAGCTCGGCCGGGTCGAAGGCGAAGCCGCGCGCCTCGCGCAAGTGCAGCGGCACGGGCACCGCGCCGTTTGCGATGATCTGCGACTCGTAGATGGGAAATCCGGGGTTGGGATAGATCACCTCGTCGCCAACGCCGTAGTCGGTCGTCGAAAGAATGGTGTAGGCGATGAAAGGCTTCGCCCCGCCGCCGATCACCACGTCCTCGGCGCGGATCGCGAGGTCGCGCATCTCGCCCATGTAGCGCGCCGCCGCCTCGCGCAGCTCGACGATCCCGGCCGAGGGCGTGTAGCCGTGCCGGCCTTCGCGCACCGCCCGTACGGCCGCATCCTGGATATTGGAGGGCGTATGGAAATCCGGCTGTCCGATGCAAAACGAGATGATGTCCTTGCCCTGGCGGACGAGCTCGTTCACCTCGGCGAGGACGACGAAGGCGTTTTCGGTGCCGAGGTTTTCGGTGCGGCGGCTGATGCGGAGCATGGGCGGACGGTCAGGCGAATGCAAGGGACGCCATTTTAGCCTATGCGGCGGCGCCTTCGTGCCCTATCATTGCGCCGTATACGCAGAACGTGCAGGAGACGCGGGATGCTGGTCAATTGTGCGGCATATCAGGACGGCAAGAAGCTCGGCGACATCGCGCCCGAGGACATCAGCAAGTACGTCAGCCGCCCCGAGTGCTTCGTGTGGGTCGCGATGAAGGACCCCGGGCCAGGCGAGCTCGCCTCGATGCAGCATGAGTTCGATCTGCACGAGCTCGCGGTCGAGGACGCGCGTCACGGCCACCAGCGGCCCAAGATCGACGAATACGGAGACTCGCTGTTCGCGGTGCTGCACAACATCGAGGTCGTCGAAGGCGAACTCAAGGTCGGCGAGGTCGACCTTTTCGTCGGCAAGAATTACGTCCTGTCCGTTCGCAATCAGGCCGAACCGGGCTTCGCCGCGGTGCGCGCGCGCTGCGAGCGCGAGCCCGAGCTGCTCAAGCATGGGGCGGGCTTCGTGTTCTACGCCCTCATCGACGCGGTGGTCGACCGCTACTTCCCCGCGCTCGACGCAGTCGAGGCCGAATTCGAGAAGTTCGAGGAACGGATCTTCTCCGGTAAATCCCTGCGCGCCAACATCGAGGGACTCTACTACGTGAGGCAGACACTCACAACGCTGCAGCACGCGGTCCTGCCGCTGCTCGAGGGCGTCGGCAAGCTGTACGGCGGCCGCGTGCCGCAAGTGTGTTCCGGATTGCAGGCGTATTACCGGGACGTGTACGACCACCTGGTGCGCATCAACCAGCTGATCGACGCTCTGCGCGACACCGTGACTACCGCGATCCAGGTAAACGTGGCCATGATCACCTTCGGCGAGACCGAGGTGACGAAGCGCCTCGCGGCCTGGGGCGCGCTCATCGCAGTGCCGACTTTCATCGCCAGCGTCTACGGCATGAATTTCGTGCAGATGCCGGAATTGAAATGGGCGTTCGGCTATCCCACGGCGCTCGGAGCGATGACCGCGATCGACCTCTATCTCTGGGTCCGCTTCCGCAAGACCGGCTGGCTTTAGAAAAACCGGGACAGATCACGGTTTTACTGCCGTTTTGAATTGGAAACCGTGGTCTGTCCCCGGTTCTTCGCGGCGTAGAGCGCGCGGAAAGTCCTGCCCGAGCGCGGCGCTGGAAAGAATCTCCCGCGCGTCCACTCGCCCCCGAAAGGCAGCGCCCGGATCATCCCTTTGCGGCCGCCGAGGATGCGCAGGAAGCGCACGGCGATCGCAGTCGCGAGCGAGTAAAGGCGCGGCCTGCGCGCCGTCCACGACCACAGACGCAGCGCGAGCATCTCGCGCCGGGGGCGCAGGCCGCCGTCGACCTGTTTTTCGCGAAGCCTGCGCAGCAGCTCGGGCAGCGGGATTTTCACGGGACACGCCACCGAGCACGCGCCGCAAAGCGTTGCCGCGTGGGGCAGATCGAGCGCGTTCGCAAGGCCCATGTAGCTGGGTGTGAGCACCGAGCCCATCGGGCCCGGGTAGACCCAGCCGTAGCTGTGTCCCCCGACCGCCCTGTATACCGGGCAATGGTTCATGCAGGCCCCGCAGCGGATGCAGCGCAGCATCTCCTGCATGTCGCCGCCCACGAGATTGGTCCGGCCCGCGTCGACCAGAATGAAGACCATGTGCTCCGGCCCGTCGCGATCGTGGCGCTCGCGCGGACCGGTGAAGAGGCTCACGTAGTTGGAAATCGGCTGGCCGGTCGCCGAGCGCGTCAGGAGCCTGAGCAAGGTCGAGAAATCCTCGAGCGTCGGGAGCACCTTCTCGATGCCGGTGATGCACACGTGCACGCGCGGCAGCGTCGTGACCATTCGTCCGTTGCCTTCGTTCGTGACGATCACGCCCGATCCGGTTTCGGCGATCAGGAAGTTGCCGCCCGAAATGCCGAGATCGGCCGAGAGGAAATGCTCCCGCAGCACCTCGCGCGCTTCGCGGGTCATGCGCGGGATGTCGTCTTTTAGCGGCGCATGGTGATGGCTCCGGAACAGCTCCGCAACTTCCTCTTTGCTCTTGTGAAGCGCCGGCGCAATGATGTGCGAGGGCGGCTCTCCGGCGAGCTGCAGGATGTATTCGCCGAGGTCGGTCTCGATGGGCGTGATCCCGTTCGCTTCTAGCGCCTCGTTCACTCCCGCTTCCTCGGAAAGCATCGACTTCGACTTGATCGCCTTCTTCACGCCGTGCCGGCGGCAGACCTCGATGAGCAGCTCGCAGGCTTCGGCGCCGGTCTCGGCAAAAAGCACCGTCGCGCCGCGCCGCGCGGCTTCCGCCTCGAAGCGCCCGATCCAGGCATCCAGGCTCTCGAGCGAACGGTCGCGGATC
>DATHJM010000160.1:0-8338 GCA_035489775.1 Burkholderiales bacterium | reverse complement strand
CGACCTGTTCCGCCCGCGAGACCCGCTTCTCGATGAAGCCGCGACGGTTGATCTGCTCCGCCCGCGAGACCCGCTTCTCGATGAAGCCGCGGCGGTTGATCTGCTCCGCCAGCGCGCCACGACTGTCGGTGATGATGGCGCGAGCGACCGATTGGAGCAGAACGCGATCTTCATCCGATATCTGTTCCGCCCGCCGCACGAAGATTCCCCCGGGTTTATCCATCACCTGGGCTTCGACGCCCGCGGCGATCAGCCCCATGATCTGTTCCTGCAGCAGCTGCCGGTAACCGGCGTGATCTTCGTTCCAGATCACCAGGTCCACCGTGAGTCCCTTCAGGCGCCAGTAGGCGTGGGCCTGCACGAGCTGGCGCACCAGATCGATATTCGCCAGGTCTCCAATCTGCAGCAGCACGATCGGCCAATCGCCGGAAATGGCATAGCCCCACAAGCCGGATTGCCCGCGACGATTCTTGCCGAGAACGTCCGCGTCCGCGCGCAAACTGGAATTGGCGTAGATGACGGAGCCCGCAAGACGTCCATAAAGCTGCGCGTCGGCCTCGGTGGCATTGATCTGCCGCAGCACGACCTGGCTATGGGCCCACGCCAGCTCGAAAACCCGATCCGCGAGATGCCGATCCTGGTATTTCCCGGCCAGGCTCAAGGCCGCGTCGCGGGTGGCGCCGATCCCGGAGACCATGTCTATCGTTGCCGTCTGTTCGGGCTCGAGGGTGATTCGGTACCGTATCGCGATGACCGGATCGAGCACCGAGCCCGCGCTGCCCGAAAGCGCCGCGGAATCGCCCATCGCCTGCGGCGCTGCAACGGTGCGCCCCCGGCCGATGAAGCGCATGCGGTCCGTTTCGTACGAAATCGCTCCGGCCCCGGCCCCGCGCACGGCCATCAGGTGAAACATCCACGGCGCCTGCTCGGCGAGCGAGCGGGGCCGGCGCGTGCAAAGGACGGCCTGCCGCTCCCGGATGATCTCGGTCTGGACGAAAAGATTGCCGAACGCGGGATGCAGTGCGTCCTCGGCGGGCGAGGCGAGAACCACTTCGGCGTAGCTCGTGACGTCGATCGTGCGACGAACCCGCGCGCGGTTGGTGATGCGCACCCGGCGCAGCTCGATGTCGTCTTCCGGCGAAACGACGATCTCGGTATGCGTGTCGTAATCGAGGTCGCGGCGGCGGAATTCCGCCCGTCCCTCCGAGAAAATAGCTTCGTAGGTCTCCGCCCGCTTGAGCGTCGGCTGATGCGTATTCGACCAGAACACCCCGCTCGCCACCTCGCGGATGTAGCAGAACGTGCCCCAGTTGTCGCAGGTCGTGTCTTCGCGCCAGCGGGTCACGGCGAGGTCTTTCCAGCGGCTGTAGCCGCCGCCGGCATTCGTGACCATCACGTGGTACCTGCCGTTCGACAACAACTGCACTTCCGGTATCGGCGTGTCGGGCGTGCCGAGTACGCGCACCGGCATCCCCGGACCGCTGGAAATCGCGCGGATGTTGGAAAGCGCGGCAGTGTGAAAATAGAACGCCGCGGCCTTTGGAATCCGCTCATGAAGCAGCAACGCGGTCGCCTGGAACGTCGGATCCGACTCGAAGCGCTTCTGCATCGGACGGTCCAGAATCAGGTAGGCCAGAGAGAGAAGGTTCATGCCCTGGTGATGCGACATGAACGAGCGCACCACGGCGCTCGATTGCCCGCGCGGCAGGCGCGACGGCGTGTAGTCGATCGCTTCGTAAAAGCCGTAATTTCCTTCCAGTCCTTCAGCGGAGAGCCGTTGCAGATTCAGGCACGCCTCCTCGGGCGCCACCATCAGAGCGAGCGCCGAGGCATACGGCGCAATCACCAGATCCTCGGCCAGTCCGCGCTTGAGCCCCAGGCCGGGCACGCCGAATGCGCGGTACTGGTAGTTGAGACGAACGTCGACCATGTTGTAGCCGGATTCCGATATGCCCCACGCGACGCCGCGTTGTTTCCCGTATGCGATCTGCCGCCTCACCGCTGCCTGATAGGTCTGGTCGAGCAGCGTGTTTTCATACGTCGGCATCACCAGGAGCGGCATCAGGTACTCGAACATCGAACCGCTCCACGACAGCAGAATCGGTTCGCCGCCGGTGGTCGTTAGCATGCGCCCCAGGGCAAACCAGCTCTCCTGCGGCAGTTGTCCCTGCGCAATCCCAACGAAACTGGACAATCTCGCTTCGGACGCGAGCAGATCGTAGCAACTCGAGTCCTGGCGGCGCTCGCTCACGTTGTAGCCGATGGCGAGCAGATGACGCGCCTTGTCGTACAGGAAGTCGTACTCCATCGCGGCCAGTTCCGTCGCCTGCAGCGCCAGGCGTTCGATCGCCGCGATCCGCTCCTGAGCGTGGCGGCTTGCCGCGGCGATTTGCCGTCGCAACTCATCCAGCCACTCGCGCTCCTCCGGCGTCGCTTCGGGGACCAGTCGTTGCTCGATCGCCGCCAACCCTTTCACTTCGATGGTTGCCAGTTCGCGCAGCGTCGGGATCTCGATGGCATCGAGGGCGTTACGGAGCCTGCCTGGTGCGGCCGGCAGCGCCGCCCACGGTGTGAGCAGGGTCAGCTCATCGAGGGCGCTCTGGCATTGCCGGGTCAGCGCCTGCGCCCACACCTTTGCGTCGCTGTGTGGCGCAACAGCGGGGGCTCTTTCCAGGCCGGCGGCCACCGCCGCAGCAGACGTCGCCAGCCGGCCCAGCCAGGTCTGCGCCGCAACGAGCATTGCAGGCCGGGAATCGTAGGCGGCTTCCAGATCTTTCTGCAGTTGATCGAGCAGGGCGCGTACAGCCGCTGGCGCTTCCGCCGCAGCGTCCACGAGCACTCTCAGCGTGTCGGCCAGGCCGTCGGACCATCGCGCCCCCAGGATCTTGTGATCGGGCAGCCCGAGCAGTCCCGGCCGCAATGTGAGCAAATGGCCCGCGAGGTTTCCGCTATCCACCGACGAAACATAGAGCGGGGCGAGCGGCTGCAGCGATTGCGTGTCGTACCAGTTGTAGAAGTGACCCTGGTGCCGGGTCAAGGCTGCCATCGTCGCGAGTGCATTCTCGGTGCGCTCGATGAGGGGTCCGGCCGAAATGTAGCCGAAGTCGTAGGCGGACAGATTCGCAAGCAGGGCCAGCCCCATGTTGGTCGGTGACGTGCGATGCGCGACCACGGCAAACGGGTGCTCCTGATAGTTGTCCGGCGGCAACCAGTGATCTTCCGGGCCGACGAAGGTCTCGAAGAACGCCCAGGTCTTGCGCGAAATCTTCTGCAGAAAAATGATCTGGTCGGCCGTCAGGCGCGCTTTGCGGCGCTCGAGCGGCCGGCTGACCCACCAGGCGATTGCGGGCGAGACAATCCACAGGAACAAGATCGGCCCTGCCACTGCCAGAGTGGCCGGCGTCGATGCCGCCAGATAGGCTGCCGAGGCGATGGAGATGACGGGTGCGATCCACATCGATTGGCAGCAGGCGAGGAGGCCGGCGCGATCGTCGCGATCCGGACTGCCCGAAGGAGCCCATTCCAGCAGCCGTTTCTTCGTGACCAGTATCCGCCAGTTGGTGCGTATGATCGCGTCCAGGGTGAAGCAGGCCTCGTAGGGCAGACAGGCAAGCGCAAGCACAGCCTGCGCGAAGTGCCCGCCCGCCGAGCGCAACGCCGCGGCGAAATGCTGGCCGAGCGGCACGTCATCCGGCTTGCGGAGCAGGTCGTGAATCGTGCCGATCAAGGGGGGAATCAGGATGACGCCGATCACCACCAGGGTCCAGAACCAGGCGGGTGACAAGAGAGTCCAGCCGAGCAGCAGGAGGAGCGTCGATGCCGCGGGGACCAGGCTGCGCCGCAGGTTATCGATGATTTTCCATTGGGACAAAGCCGAGAGCGGGCTGTTCTGACGGCCGGGTTCGGAATCTGCGCGGTCGCCGGGGACGCGCGGCAGCGACCACGATGCAATCTGCCAATCCCCGCGTATCCAGCGGTGCCGGCGGCTCACATCCGCGCTGTAGCGGGACGGATGTTCCTCGTACAAGGGCACATCGCTCAACAGCCCGGCCCGCGCATAGCAGCCTTCCAGCAGGTCGTGACTGAGGATCCGGTTTTCGGGGAAGCGCCCCTTGAGCGATCGCTCGAACGCATCGACGTCGTAGATCCCCTTGCCGATGAACGAGCCCTCGCCGAACACGTCCTGGTAGACGTCGGAGACTGCGCGCGTATAAGGGTCGATGCCGGGCTCGCTTCCGAACAGTCGCGCATAGCGAGAACGGTTCGTGCCGGGAAGGCTCGCCGCCACGCGCGGCTGCAGGATGCCGTAGCCCTCGGTCACCAGCTGCCGCTCCTCGTCGAAGTGCGCACGATTCAACGGGTGCGCCATCGCGCCCACGAACTGGCGCGCCTAATCACGCGGCAGCTGTGTATCCGTGTCCAGGGTAATGACGTACCTTACGCTGGATAACGCGTCGGTCGTGCCGACGATCAGCGAGAAACGATCCTTCCCGCCGCCGCGCAGCAGCGAATTCAATTCCGCCAGCTTTCCGCGCTTGCGCTCGTAACCCATCCACAGCCGGTCCCGGGGATTCCAGCGGCGCGGGCGATGGAAGAGGAAGAACGAATCGCCTTGGCCGTTCTTGTATTTTTCATTCAGTTCTTCGATCCGGTTCCTGGCCAGCATCAGCAGCGGTTCGTCCTCCGGCAGGGTTTCCTCGTTCGCGTCCCGAAAATCGGTCAGCAGGCCGAACAGCAGGTGCTCATCCCGGTTCGCCAGGAACCGGACTTCGAGCGCCTCGATCAGAGCCTCGACGTCTTCAGCGCCGGCGAGCAACGCCGGGACCACGACCAGCGTGCGGCAGTCCGGCGGAATCCCCTTGGAAAAATCCAGACGCGGCAGCGGCCGGGGCGTCGCCAGCAAGGTCGCCACCCAGTTGACCAGCGCGATTGCCAGATGACTGGTGCACAAGACCACGAGCATCGCCGTCAGCGTGAGCACCCAGTCACGCAGTCCGCCGGCATGCGCCTCTTCCAGCAAGGCCCCGGCAAAGATCAGCGTCAGCAGCGCGATCGCGCCCAGATAAAGGAACAAGGGAAACCGGCAGGCGGCTCGCCGCACGCCCTCGGCGATCGACAAGCGCATCTCTGCCGCCCGTTTGAGCTGCGGCAAGCCCTTGTCGATCAGGAAATAGCCCACGTGCGAAGTGCGATCGCCACCGGCGCCGCCCTGGGCACCGCCTTCGGCCAGCGCGCGGGCCGCGCTCTCGTGCGCCAGCTGAATCGCCTTGCGCGCGACCTCGCCCTCGGACAGGCGGCTCGCTTTCGCCGTCTTCTCGACTGCGTGCCGGTAGCGGTCACGGGTGGCAAAATCCATCTTGCCGTAAACTCCGCCCGGATCCTCGCGCAGTTTCCGCTCGACCCCGCTCATCGTTTCGACGAACTCGCGCCAGTCCATCGCTCCCAGAAAGCGCAGACTGCCGATGCTGTTGCTGATCGAGACCTGTCCGGAGGCCTGTTTCTGGGTTTCCGACTGCACCAGCTGCTCGATCGTCAGGCCGGACTCGGAGAGCCACTGCTCGATCCAGGTGAGCGGCAACGCCAAGGCTGGGCTCTGTCCCTGCAATCGGCGCGCGAGTTCGGCGACAAACGAACTCACCATGGGCGGGTTGGACCGGGCCATGTCCGCGATCACCAGAATCAGGCTCTTGGGATCCTTCTCGGCGATCTCCATCATCTGGTCCGCCCAGGAATCGGCGCGGTCCCGGTCCAGGGTGCTGGCCGCCACCCGCGCTCCGACACGGCGCAGATTCTCGATCAGCGCCAGGCGCAGCATGATGGGAATTCCCCACAACTCGCCCAGCTTGAGCGCGGAGATCTTCTGGTAGGCCGCTATGAAGCGGCTGAGACTTTCCGGGTCCAGCCGTCCGTCGCCGTGCGAGATCGCCTCCAGCGCGATGTCATAAACGCGCGGCAAACCGGCCGACGGGCCATGAGCGAGGCGCGGCAGCTCCCTGCTGTAACCCTTCGGGAAATGTCGCTTGGCCGTGCGTATCTGTTCTTCGATCAGATAAAAGTTATCGAGCAGCCATTCGCCGGCCGGCGAAATCCGGCGGTTGGCCTTGACTGCCGCCGTCAGCAGGTTGCAGGCTTCCAGCAGAACGTGTTCGTTCTCAGCCAGCCGCGCCAGAAGCTGGTCCGGCGCGCGCTGCGCGCTCAACCGGTGCGAGCCCGCCAGGGTCTTGCCATGCTGTTCCATCTGGTCGGCGCTGAACAGTTCCGCCCGCAGCGGAGGCTCGTCGTCGGCGGACTGATGCGTCGCGCCCTTGCCGTGCAGGCGCGCCGCCACGTGGCGCAGGGCGTCGCCGATACTGTCACGGCTCAGCTTCACTATTAGGTTTCCTTCTCCGCCGTCAGTGCGACGCCTTCACCTCACCGTGGTGACGGTGATGGATCGCCCTGGGTTAGCCGCAGAACATCTTCAGCCACAACTTGATTTCCGCTGGATACCTTCACCCGCATACCCGCGTCGACGCGCCAAGCGGAATATGACATGAATGGCCCGATTTTTAGGTGCGCCAGCGCACAGAGTAGCACGGCGAATCAGAGGAGGGTCGCATCGAAAATGCGCGCAGTGTCAGCAATGAAATGAGCATCGAAAACCAAGGCCGTAACGGCGAATTACTCCGCACTGTGTTCGCCAACGAACAGCGAAAGCCGGGGTAGAGGGCGACAATCGTTCGAATGGCGGGGCGCCCGCAAATCCGCCAGTCGAGTCGTTGCCCCGCCAAAGAAAAACTCCTCTGCCGGCGGCTGTTGAGCGCAGGCATTCCGGACACGCTTTGCCGTGCCGCCGGGGTTGCGACCGGTGCAGATAGTCAATCAACCTGAAGAGGTTTTGCCATGAAAACGATGCATAGGTTTGCAGTCAGTGCGATTGCCGCGGCGGTGCTGCTCGGCATGGGTGGTTGCGGCGGGATGTCGACGCGCGACAAGGATACCGCGATCGGCGCCGGAGTCGGCGCCGTCGGGGGCGCCGTGCTTACCGGCGGCAGCACGGCCGGAACGGTCGGCGGTGCAGTGGTCGGTGGAGTCATCGGCAACCAGGTCGGCAGAGACAAGAAGTAGCGCAAGCAGCAACGAACGGGCGACGCGCCGGACTTTTACCGCCGGCGCGCCGTTCACTTGAAAGAGGCGATCACGATGGCCAATAAACTCTATATGCTGGCGCTGGCACTGATCGGCTGCACAGCCGCAGTATCCGCCTATGCCGTCCGTCATCACTCCCGCCGCGAGGAGGCAAAGCAACACAAGGACGATTTGCGCACCTGGGAAGGCGAGGGAGGCAAAGCGGCGTTGCCGGCGGCAGGCGCCGCCCCGGCCGGCTGAGTCATTTGTTCAATGTCCTTGCGCGCATGATCCCGCGTACGGCAGATCGAGCCGCTGTTGCAGACAGTCCTGCCGCTCTGCGGAGCCCCGAATCGACGGCCTTGAATTCCGAAACGGTCCCGGACCGCAGGCTCCGCTGGTCGCGCATGAGTGTGACGGTCGGCGTACTCGCGGTTATCGCGGTCGTGGGCGCGCTGTATCTGGCGCGCGCCTTTTTCGTCCCGTTGCTGCTCGGAATCCTCGCCAGCTACGCCCTGCGCCCCGTAGTGGATTGGCTCAAGCTATGTCACATCCCACGTGCAGTGGCGGCGGCATTGGTGCTCGCCGTGCTTACCGCCAGCTTCTCCTGGGTCGCGTTTTCGGTGAGCGACGATATCGCGGGGATGGTCGAAAAGCTTCCCGAGGCCGCGCGCAAGCTGCGGCAAACCTTGAGCGATGGGCGCGAAGGCGGCCCCACGGCGCTGCAGAACATGCAGGAAGCCGCCAACGAGCTCGAGGGAGCCGCCACGGACGCGGGGGCGAAGCCGGGGGCGCGCGTCGCTGTAGCCCGGGGCACTGAGTCGACCGCATGGCTGCGCGACTACGCCCTCACGCAGTCGGCCCTGCTTTTTTCCGTCGTCGGCCAGACACCGATCGTATTGCTGCTCACCTTTTTCCTGCTCGCCTCGGGCGAGCACTTCCGCCGCAAGCTGCTGGGCCTGGTCGGGCCGTCGCTGTCGCGCAAGAGGGACGCCGTGAAAATTCTCGAGGAGATCGACGTGCAGATCCAGCGCTATCTGCTCGCCACGCTCGTGTCGAACGTCTCGGTTGCCGTCGCTACCTGGCTCGTGTTCCTGGCGCTCGGATTGGAGCACGCAGGCGCATGGGGCGTCGCCGCCGGCGTGCTGCACTTCGTGCCTTACCTCGGTCCGGGTTCGATCGCGATTGCAAGCGGCGTGGCCGGCTTCCTGCAATTCGGCTCGCCCCTCAT
>DATHJM010000159.1:0-4665 GCA_035489775.1 Burkholderiales bacterium | reverse complement strand
TTCGCGAACCTTTCGAGCGTGCTCTCCGCGTTCGGATAGAAGAGCAGCATCGCGCCGACCACGACACCGAACGCGCTACCCGCGATCAATACCCACTTGGCGCTTTCCACGGCGACGATGACGGCGGGCGCGAAACGCTTTTCTGCAAACGCCCTGCCGACGGCGGACGGATCGAGCCCTGCCAAAAGGCCGAAAATCGAGATGAGGCCGCCGAGGACAAAACCTGCGGCGACCCAGCGGTGGTAACGGTGCGCCAACCGATCGGTCTCGCGCGGCACTTCGACCGATTTGAGGACGTGGCGGGTGGACACCCAGCGGTTCAGCACGCGGAAGTACTCCACCATCTTCGGGCTGGAAGCGATGAGCCCGACCCCCACTGCAAGGCCTGAGACGGCCACGACGAGAAACAACACGATCAAGAACTGCACGAGCAGCTGCCACGTCAAATTGCTGTATGCACCCATGTGTCCTCCGATTCTGAACCGGTTGGCCGCCGACCCGCGGGCCCCTGATCGAGCCGTCCCCGGGGAAACTACGCCAAAGTAGCCGAGCTTGCCGGACGGCGTCAACTCCGCGCAAACCGGCGATGCGGCTTGCGCGGAGCGCTAGCGGTGCTCCGGGATCTCCGGCATGCCGAGTCCCATGCGGATCTTCAAGCCCTTGATCGTCTCCTTGACCGTGCCGGCGAGCGGCAGACTGAGGCGCGCGCGATCCGCCTCCTCCAGGACGATGCTCATGTCCTTCTCCGCCCACGGCATGCCGCTGCGCTCGGCCTGGGTGTCCATTGCCCAGTTTTGCGCGCTGCCGTGACGCAGCGCCTCGCACAGCCGCTCAGGGTCCACGCCCAGCGCCCGGCCCAGCCGCAGGCCTTCGTCGTTCACGGCAATACAGGCCCAAAGGATGAGGTTGTTGACCATCTTCGCGACCTGTCCGGCGCCCGCCGGCCCCAGATGGAAAATGTCCGAGGCAAACGCGCCGAAAACGGGTCTGCAGAGCTCGAACGCGTCAGCGTCTCCTGCGCCGTAGATCAGAAGCTTGCCCGCCGTCGCAGCCGCTTCCCCGCGCGCGAGCGGGATGTCGAGAAGAACGAGGTTTTTCTCGGCAAGCCGCACCGCGAGCCGCGTCGAATAGCGCGGCGCCACCGTGGAACCAAGCGCGACGATAAGGCCCGGCCTCGCGCCCTCGAGCACGCCGTCGCGGCCGAAGATGACTTCCTCGACCTCGCTGTCGAAACCGACCACGACGATGACGAGATCGCTCGCTTGCGCGAGCTCGCGCGCGGAGGCCGCGCCGCGCGCCCCCATTGCCGCCGCCTGCTCGCGCGCCCGGGCAGCCGGGTCGTAGCCGATCACCTTGAAGCCTCGGGCGAGGAGGTGCCCTGCGATCGGCCCTCCCATCTTGCCCAGGCCGAGGATTCCCACCGTTTCGATCGGCTTCATCTAGTCCGCCTTGATTTTCGCGTCGCGGATCACCTTGCCCCACTTCTCGAAATCGTCCTTCACCAGCTTCGCGAACTGCTCGGGCGTGCCGGTATTCGGCACCAGGCCCTGGCTCGCGAGCTGCTCGCGCATTTCGGGCTGCGCGACGATCGCGCGGATCTCCGAGTTGTATTTCGCGAGCAGGTCAGCGGGCAGTCCCGGCGGCGCCCACACGCCGATCCACAGGTCCACGTCGTAACCGGTCACGCCCTGCTCGTGCAGCGAGGGAATGTCGGGAAACAGGGGATGGCGCTCCTTCAGGCTCTCGCCGAGCACCTTGATCTGGCCCGCCTTGATCTTGGGAAGCGCAACGTGGACCGGGAGAAACATCGTGGGAATGACGCCCGCGATCAAGTCGTTCTCCGCCGGCGCCGAGCCCTTGTACGGCACGTGCACGATGTCCAGGCCCGCCTGCAGCTTGAGGAGCTCCATGCAGAAGTGATGGTGCGTGCCGTTTCCCGGAGAGCCGTAGTTGAGCTTGCCGGGCTGCGACTTCACCCACGCGATGAACTCCGGCACCGTGTTGACGGGCGCCGCTTTGTGCACCACCAGAGCGAGGCTCGTCGAGCCGACGTTCGTGACAGCAGAAAGATCCCTCACCACGTCGTAGGAGATCTTCGGATAGAGATGCGGCGCGGTGACGATCGACGCGGGGCCGACCATGATCGTATGGCCGTCGGGCGGCGACTTCACCACCGCCTCGGTGCCGATCGTTCCGGAGGCGCCCGGCCGGTTCTCGACGAAGAATGGCTGGTCCCAGCGCGCCTGCAGCCTGGGCGCAAGCAACCGCGCCACGATGTCCGGGCCCGCAGCGGGTGTGAACGGAACGATGATTCGCACCGGACGCTTGGAAATACCCTGGGCGAGCGCGCCGAAGGGTGCGACCGCCGCTGCCGCGGCAAGCGCGGCGAGAACGCGGCGGCGGGAGTGGCTGGCGGGTTGGATCATCGGGTTCTCCTCCTCGAGCGGTGATTCACGATTATAAGGGTCGCCGTTCAGTCCAATCGCACCCCGGCTTCCTGGATGACCCTTGCGTACTTCCGAACCTCGGACGCGAGGAAGGCGCCGAATTCCTCCGGCGTGGCCGGCGCCGGCTCGAAGCCTTGCGCGTTCAGCCGCTGGCGCACCTCTTCGGTCGCGAGCGCCCGGTTGATCGCGGCGTTGATTTTCGCGACCACCTCCCTGGGCGTTCCGGCGGGCGCGAGAATCCCGGTCGCGCTCGGCACGTCGAAGCCCGGAACGCCGGATTCGGCGATTGTCGGAATCTCGGGAACCAGCGCCGAGCGTTTCGCGGTCGTCACGGCCAGAGCGCGCAGCTTTCCCGCGCGGACATGAGGGATGGCGGCGACGTCGGCGATCTGGAAATCCACCTGCCCGCCGAGCAGCGCTACGAGTGCGGGCGCAGTACCCTTGAAGGGAACGTGAACGAACTTCGTTCCGGTCATCGAGGCGAGCATTTCGGCGGCGAGGTGGGGCGCTGCGCCGCTGCCCGAAGACGCGTAGGTCAACGCTCCGGACCCGGCCCTCGCGAGTGCGATCAGCTCCTGCACCGAATTCGCCTTCACCGAGGGATGCACGACGAGAATGAAGGGTGCGGAAGCCACTCGCGCGACCGCCGCGAAACTGCTCACCGCATCGTAGCTGAGGTTTTTGTAGAGCGCCGCCGAGACGGCGTGCGAGATCGGCCCGGTCAGATAGAGCATATAACCATCGGGTGCCGAGCCCGCGACGAAAGCTGCCGCGATCGTCGTACCTGCACCGGGCTTGTTCTCCACCAGCACGGGCTGCTTCCACTCCCCGCTCGTTTTTTCCGCGACGATCCGCGCCGAGGCGTCGGCCGAGCCGCCCGGCGGAAACGGAACGATGATTCTCACCGGCCTCGAAGGAAAAGTCTGGGCAAGCGCAGCGGACGCGGCAGCCAGCAATGCCAGCGTTGAAACGAGCCGCTTCCCCCGGTGCACACGAGACTCCCGAAAAATATCCGGCAAATGATGCGCGGTCGCGGGTGGGAATACAATGGGACCCGGCACGTCCTGACGATCCTGACCAATGATCCGGTTTCCGTCCTTGCTGTCCGTGTTCGCCGCGGTTCTGGCGACTTCGGTTTCGGCGCAGTCTTTTCCGTCGCGTCCAGTAAAGATCGTCGTGCCGACTTCGCCGGGCGGCGCAACCGACGCCTTCTCGCGCGCCCTGGCGCCGCGTCTCTCGGAAATCTGGGGACAGCCGGTGCTGGTCGAAAACCGTCCCGGCGCAAACCAGATACTGGGCGCCGATCACGTGTCGAAGGCGGCGCCCGACGGCCACACGCTGCTCGTCTCGGACGCCTCCTCGTTCGTGATCAACCCGCACCTGTACAAGAAACTGCCCTACGACGGCGTGAACGGTTTCACGCCGATCACGGTGCTGGTGCGCTTCCCGTGGGTGATCGCGGTGCATGCGTCGGTGCCGGCGAATACCTTTCAGGAGTTCGTCGCGTACGCCAAGGCGAATCCCGGCAAGCTCTCCTACGGCTCGTTCGGCCTGGGCTCATCGGCGCATATCAGCGTGGATTACCTCAAGAACCTGCTCGGAATCGACATCGTGCACGTGCCATACAAGGGCGCAGGACCCGCGGTCACCGATCTCCTTTCCGGCCAGATACAGATGATGATGGTGACGCCGCTCCTGGTCGAGCCGCACGCGCGCGCGGGCAGGTTGAGACTCGTCGCTGCGGCGACCGCGCAGCGGATCCCGGCTTTGCCGGACCTTCCCACGGTCGCCGAATCCGGCGTCCCGGGTTACGAGGCCGGAACGTGGTTCGCACTCATGGGACCGGCGGGCATCCCGCGGGAGATCGTGGCGAAGATCTACGCCGACACGTCGAGGATCCTCGGCAATGCGGCGTTCCGCGAGCAGTACGTGAGCAGGCAATGGTTCGAGGTGGTCGGCAACACGCCGGAGCAGTTCGCCGATTACCTCAAATCCGAATACTCGCGCTGGGACAGGCTGATCAGGCTTTCGCGAGTGAGCGTCGAATAGTTCAGCCACCCCAAACCTCGCGGGCCAGCTCCACGACGAGCTGAAGTTTTCGCCACTGATCGTCTTCGGTCAGCAGATTGCCGTGATGGCTGCTGGCGAAGCCGCATTGCGGGCTCACGCAAAGGTTCTCGGGCGGAACGTACCTGGCCGCCCGATCGATCCGCTTCTT
>DATHJM010000158.1:0-2231 GCA_035489775.1 Burkholderiales bacterium | reverse complement strand
CGCCCATGATGTACATGCCGCGGATCTCGTGCTTCTTTGCGGCATGGATGATCTCGACCACGGTGAGGCCTGGTTTGGGGTCGAGCTCCATGCCCCACAATTTCTCGAAGCGCGCTTTCGCTTCGGGTGTGGCCACCCGCTGATAATCCGGATAGAACATCGGGATGAGCCCCGAGTCCGACGCGCCCTGCACGTTGTTCTGACCGCGCAACGGATGCAGGCCCGAGCCCGGCTTGCCGATCTGCCCGGTGGATAGCGCGAGCGCGATCAGGCAGCGCGCATTGTCGGTGCCGTGCACGTGCTGCGAAATGCCCATGCCCCACATGATGATCGAGGCTTTCGAGGTCGCGTAGAGCCGCGCGACTTCGCGGATCGTCTTTGCGTCGATGCCGCAGATGGGCGCCATCGCTTCCGGCGAAAATTTCTTCACGTTCTCGGCGAGCGCTTCGTAGCCGGAAGTACGGTCGCGGACGAAGGCCTCGTTGACCAGGCCCTCCTCGACGATGACGTGGAGCATCGCGTTGAGGAGCGCGACGTCGGTGTCGGCCTTGAACTGCAGGTTGTAGGTCGCATGGCGGGCGAGCTCGCCGCGGCGCGGATCGGCGACAATGAGCTTCACACCCGCCTTTGCGGCGTTCTTCATCCAGGTGGCGGCGACCGGGTGGTTCACGGTGGGATTCGCGCCGATGAGGAAAATCACTTCCGCCTTCATCACGTCGCGCACCTGGTTCGACACGGCTCCCGAGTTGATGCCCTCCATCAGCGCGGCGACCGAGGAGGCGTGGCACAACCGCGTGCAGTGATCGACGTTGTTCGAGCCGAAGCCGGTGCGCACCAGCTTCTGGAAGAGGTAGGCCTCTTCGTTCGTGCCCTTTGCCGAGCCGAAGCCGGCGAGCGATTTTTTCCCGTACTTGTCGCGAATGTCGCGCAGGCCTTTCGCGGCGAAATCGAGCGCTTCTTCCCAGCTCGCCTCGCGAAAGACTTCCGCCCAGTTGTCCGGGTCGACTGTGAAGTCTTTGTGCTTTTTCATGCCCGGCTTGCGGATAAGCGGCTTCGTCAGCCGATGTTTGTGCTGCACGTAGTCGAATCCGTAGCGCCCCTTCACGCAAAGCCGGCTGCTGTTCGCGGGCCCTTCCCGGCCCTGAACCCACAGAATCTTGTTGCCCTTGACGTTGTAGGTGAGCAGGCACCCGACGCCGCAGTAGGGGCAGACCGAGTCCACGGTCTTGTCCGCGACGATCTTGCCCACGTCCCTCGCGGGCATAAGCGCGCCGGTCGGGCAGGCCTGCACGCATTCGCCGCAGGCGACGCAGGTCGATTCGCCCATGGGATCGTCTAAGTCGAACACGATCTTCGAATGCTCGCCGCGGAAGGCATAGCCGATGACGTCGTTCACCTGTTCCTCGCGGCAGGCGCGCAGGCACCTCGTGCACTGGATGCACGCATCCAGGTTCACCGCGATCGCCGCGTGCGAGAGATCGGCTTTCGGCTGGTGCCGCGATTCGAAACGCGGCTTGCCGACTTTCAGCTCCTTCGCCCAGTGATCGAGCTCGGAATCGAGCGTGTAGGACTTCTCGGGAATGTCCGAGAGCAGCAGCTCCAGCACCATTTTCTGGCTTGCGATCGAGCGCGGGTTGTCCGTGGTCACCTCCATCCCGTCCTTGGGATAGCGGCAGCAGGAAGGCGCAAGCACGCGCTCGCCCTTGATCTCGACCACGCAGGCGCGGCAGTTGCCGTCCGGCCGCATGCCTTCCTTGTAGCAAAGGTGCGGGATGTCGATGCCGTAGTGCTTGGCCGTCTCGATGAGGGTCTCGTCCGACCGGCCGACGACGGTCTCGCCGTTCAGCTTGAACTCAACGGGCATCGTCGCCGCTTGCGCGGTGCTTATGCGGTCCATCGGTCACCTCTAGCCGTCACGAAACTTCGTTCGGGAAGTATTTCATCACAGAAAGCACGGGATTGGGCGCCGCCTGCCCCAGGCCGCAGATCGAGGCGTCCATCATCGCCTGGGAAAGCTCCTTCAGCAGCGGCTGGTCCCATTTCGGCTTCTCGATCAGAGTGAGCGTCTTGGCGGTACCCACGCGGCAGGGCGTGCACTGACCGCAGGATTCCTCGGAGAAGAACTTCGTCAGGTTGCGCGCGGCACTCGTCGCCCGATCCTTGTCCGAGAGAATCACTACCGCCGCCGAGCCGATGAAGCACCCGTGTTGATTCAAGGTATCGAAGTCGAG
>DATHJM010000157.1:0-5131 GCA_035489775.1 Burkholderiales bacterium | reverse complement strand
CCGCGCTGGCCCTTGCCGATCGGGGCGATGATGTCGATGATGCGGCTGGTGATGTTTTCCTCGCCCTTCATGTCGCGCTCGAGCTTGAGGCACTCGTCCGGGTGCAGCGGCGTGAGGTTCTCGAACAGGATCTTGTGCTTCGAAGCTTCGGGCGCGTCGGCGTTGACCTTGTCTACTTTCACCAGGGCGAAGTAGCGCTCGCCGTCCTTGGGAGTGCGGATCTCGCCTTCGATCGAATCGCCCGTGTGCAGGTTGAAGCGCCGGATCTGCGAGGGGCTGACGTAGATGTCGTCAGTGCTCGCGAGGTAGGAAGTATCGGGCGAGCGCAGGAAGCCGAATCCGTCCGGAAGCACTTCCAGCGTGCCTTCGCCGAATATGGATTCGCCTTTCTTGGCGCGGTTTTTCAGGAGCGCGAAGATCAGCTCCTGCTTGCGCATGCGATTGGCGCCGTCGATCTCGTTCGACGTCGCCATTTCGAGCAGCTGGCTTACGTGCTGTGTCTTGAGTTCGGATAGGTGCATAAAACGCCCAAGCGGGATGAACGACCTCAGACCGTTCGAACGGAAAACTGGGAACCGAAACGGGGAGGATTTGCGCCTGGATACAGCCCTTTGCAGGCGCCAGTGCCAGTGGGAGGGCGGCTAAACGCGCCACCCGCCTTTTGCGAGAAGAATAGTGGCTTTAGATGTTGCTGTCAAGAAATGCGGTGAGCTGCGACTTGGACAGGGACCCTACCTTCTGCGCCTCCACATTGCCGTTCTTGAAAAGCATGAGCGTCGGGATGCCGCGGATGCCGTACTTTTTCGGGATTTCCTGGTTCTCGTCCACGTTGACCTTGGCGACTTTGAGCTTTCCCGAGTACTCCTTGGCGACCTCATCGAGCACCGGGGCAATCGCCTTGCACGGCCCACACCATTCCGCCCAGTAGTCCACCAGCACGGGAACGTCGGATTTCAGGACTTCGGGCTCGAAAGTGGCATCGCTTACGTGGTGGATGAATTCGTTCATTGCTTCCTCTGCGGGACGGGAATTTGCAGCGGACGCTGCACGTTCGATATGTTTGGGCGCGAGCCCGTATGTTCAAGGCTATGCTAACGGAATTTGACGGTCAGGAGAAGCGCGGGCCCGTTCAACGTAAGGGGCTATTTTTTCAGGACAAAATGGCGGTGTCCGGGACCGTGCGTGATAAAATGCCCCGCTATCCGGCGAAATGCCCGGGAATCGCTAAAACCAGGCGGGCTCGTCCTCACAATGGCATACGTCGTCACCGAGAGCTGCATCAAGTGCAAGTACACCGACTGCGTCGATGTGTGCCCGGTCGATTGCTTCCGCGAAGGCCCCAACATGCTGGTGATCGACCCGGAGGAGTGCATCGACTGCACGCTGTGCGTTCCCGAGTGCCCGGTCGAGGCGATCTTCGCCGAGGACGATGTCCCGCCCGCGCAGCGCGACTGGATTCCCATCAACACCGAGCTTTCCAAGGTCTGGAAACCCATCGTCGAGCGCAAACCCGCGCCGGAGGACGCCGATGAGTGGGCAAAGGTGAAGGAAAAGAAGCAGCTTCTCGAACGCTGAGCAATACGCGCTAAAGTAGGCGCCCATGAACGCGGGCGCGGGATTTCCGATCCTCAAGAAGAGCGAGCTGTTCGAGCGCCTGGCGCAGGGCCGCTCCGCGGCCGTAACCGTCGTGACTCCCAACAAGCGCCTGTCGCAGGCGCTGATGCTGGAGTTCGATGCTTTCCAGATCGGGAAAGAACTTTCGGTCTGGGAAGCGCCGGATATTCTGCCGTTCGGTGCTTTCGTGCAGCACCTCTACGAGGACGGCCTCTATGCGGACCTCTCGGCCGAGCTGCCGATGCTTCTCACGCCGGCGCAGGAGGAGGAACTCTGGAAGCAGGTAGTCGGCGGGAGCGGTCTCCTTGCCGTCGAAGGCGCGGCCGCCAAGTGCCGTGACGCCTGGAACCTCGCCAACCTGTGGCGTATCCGCCCCGGCGCCGGGAACCAGGACACCGAGGCCTTCGCGCGGTGGCTCACCCACTATGAGAAGAAAACCGAGAACGATCTCGATACCGCGCGGCTGCCGGATGCGCTGCGGCGGTTCCTGCCGGAGCTGAAGCGGCCGAAGCTCGTTGTCGCCTACGCGTTCGACATCCTGCCGCCGCAGACGAAGGAGTTCCTCGACGCGCTCCGAGCGGAGATCGCTTTCTGCAGGCCGGATCCCCGGTCTGCCACCGTCTCGCGAGCGGCTTTCGATTCCGCGAAGCACGAGATCGAGGCCGCCGCGCGGTGGGCGAGGGCGCGGCTCGAAGCCGGCGCGACGCGGATCGGAGTTGTCATTCCTTCCTTGGGGGGAAAGAGAAAAGAGGTGGTTCGCGTTTTCTCGCGAGTCATGCGCCCTGGCGGCGAGAAGACAGCTATGCCCTTCAACGTTTCGCTCGGTATTCCGCTTCAAGAATTTCCCATAGTGAATGCCGCGCTGACGGTGTTGCACTTTTCACAAGAGGAAATCTCATTCGAAGAGGCGAGCCGGATCGTCCGCTCGCCGTTCATCGGCGGCGCCGAGAGCGAGCTCGGCGCTCGCATGCGCCTCGACGTGCGGCTGCGCGACAAGCTCGGCGCAACGGTTGCGCTGCCGAAGCTGATCGCTTTCCTCGAGACGAAGACCGTGCTTCGCGAGAGGCTCGAGCGGGTGTTCGGGATGCGCGAGACCGGGCTGTTCTCGCAGAAGACGCCGGCCGAGTGGGCACGGCATTTCTCCAGCGTGCTCGAGGCCGCGGGCTTTCCGGGCGAGCGCGCGCTCGACTCGGACGAGTTCCAGACGCAGGCCAAATGGCACGAAGCGCTCGGCGAGCTGTCACGCCTCTATCGAATCTCGATGGAGATGTCCTTTTCTCAGGCGTTTCAGACGCTGCGAAAGATCTGCGCCGATACGCTCTTCCAGCCGGAAACGCCGGATACGCCGATCCAGGTACTGGGCCTGCTCGAGTCCGCAGGCGTGGAGTTCGATCACCTCTGGGTCACCGGCCTCACCGACGAAGCCTGGCCGCTGAAGAGCTCGCCAAATCCCTTCCTGCCGCTCGCGCAGCAGCGGAAAGCCGGCATTCCCGAGGCGAGCGCCGAGACCTCGCTCGCGCTCGACGGGCGCATCACCGACGGCTGGAAACAGGCCGCGGGCGAGGTGGTGTTCTCCTGCTTCACGAAAGAGCAGGACCGCGACGTGTTGTCGAGCCCGCTGATCGCCGACGTTCCCTTGAAACAGGTCGAAGTCCCCGCCTTCCCGAAATTCCGGGACGAGATATTCAAATTGAAGCGACGGGAAACCCTCGAAGACCGCGTCGCGCCTGCCGTCAGGGCGAAGCAGATCCGCGGCGGCACCAAGGTCCTCTCCGACCAGGCGGCGTGCCCGTTCCGCGCCTTCGCCAGGCACCGCCTTTCGGCGAAGGAGCTGGAGGAGCCGTCGGACGGCCTCGACTTGAGGAAGCGCGGCAACCTCGTGCACGAGCTGATGAAGCACCTGTGGGGTCTCCTGAAGGATTCCTCTTCCCTCCAGGGAAATCTCGAATCCGCGATCGAGCAGGCGGCGGCCGCCGCGGTGAAGGAGCTGGAGCTCGAGGGGCGGCTCGCCGAGCTCGAGCGCTCGCGCATGGCGCGCATCGCGCGCGAGTGGCTCGAGGTCGAGAAAAGCCGGCCGGCATTTTCCGTCGCGGGCATCGAAGACAAGAGAAAGATCAGCTTCGCCGGCCTTGAGTTCGACGCGCGCATCGACCGCATGGACAAGCTCTCCAGCGGCGGCCACGCGATCATCGATTACAAGACGGGGGGCGGCAATATCACGCCGAAGCGCTGGGAGCCGCCGCGCCCCGACGAACCGCAGCTCCCGCTTTATGCGATATCCGTGAGCGAGGAAGTAACGGCAGTCGCCTTTGCCAAGGTACGTCCCGGAGAAATGCGCTTCATGGGCTACTCGCGCGACGACAAGGCGATCCCCAAGGTGCAGAAGGCGATGGCGTGGCAGCCGCTGCTGCGTGACTGGAAGGCCGAGGCCGAACGGCTCGGTCAGTCGTTCGCGGCGGGCGAGGCGGGCGTCGATCCGAAGAAGGACCTCATAACCTGCCGCTACTGCGGCCTCGAGACGCTCTGCCGCGTGTACGAAAAAATCAACGTCCTGGCCGAAGAGGAATTCGAAGAGTGAAGGACGCCGCCGCCCGGGAAACCGCGCTCGACGTAAAGCGCTCCTTCATCGTCCAGGCGCCTGCCGGCTCCGGGAAGACCGAGCTGCTGGTGCGCCGCTTCCTGAAACTGCTGGAGGTCGTCAAAAAGCCCGAGGAAGTTCTCGCCATCACCTTCACGAAGAAGGCCGCGGCCGAGATGCGCAAACGCGTTCTCGAGCGCCTGCGCGAAACGGGAAATGAGTCGGCCGAGATCGCCCACCGCTTGCGCATCCAGACGATCGACTCGTTCTGCACCGCGCTCACGCGGCAGGTGCCGGTGCTCGCCCGCTTCGGTGCCCAGCCCGAGATCATCGAAGACGCGAAGCCCCTCTACAAGGAGGCTGCGGCGCGCGTGTTCGAGGAATTCAATCCCGCGACTGAGCGGCTGCTCGCGCACCTCGACAACAACATCCCGCTCGCCACCGAGCAGCTCGCCAAGATGCTCGAGAGCCGCGACCGCTGGCTGCGCAAGACCGGCGCCGTGCCGACGCGCGCAGAACTCGAGGCGACTCTCGTCTCCGAACGAACGCGTCTCCTGAAGCGCGCCCAGGCGCTCTACCCCAAGGCTTCGGAGGCGCTCGCTCGCGGATGCCTGACGCAAAAGGGCGAGTGGACCAAACGCTCCCCGCCGCCACCCGAGCTCGTCCGCATCCCGGGAATGCGCGAAGCGCTCTGGGCGCTCTACAACATGCCGCCGGCACAATACGACGACCGGCAGTGGGAGGCGCTGGAGGCGATCCTCGCGCTCCTCAAGCCGGCGGTCGCGCAACTGAAGGTGCTGTTCGGCGAGCGCGGCCAGGCCGACTTCACCGAGTTCGCGCACGGCGCGCTCGAGGCGCTCGGCTCGGTCGACGATCCGAGCGACCTCCTGCTCTCGCTCGACCAGAAGATCTCGCACGTCCTGGTCGACGAGTTCCAGG
>DATHJM010000156.1:0-10828 GCA_035489775.1 Burkholderiales bacterium | reverse complement strand
ATCGCCATCTTTCCGGAAGGCACTCGGGTGCCACCCGGCAAGAGGGGGCGGTACCATCCTGGCGGAGCGTGGCTAGCCGTACACTGCGGGGCCCTCGTAGTGCCGGTCGCGCACAACGCAGGTTTGTTCTGGGGGCGCGGGGCCTTTCTAAAACGTTCCGGAACGGTCACGGTCGAGATCGGCGCACCGATCGACGCGCGGTCCCACACCCCGGAATCGCTCAACGCGGCGGTCGAAGGATGGATCGAGGGACGCATGGTGAAGCTATGTCCCGGGTCTTAGAGCAACTCCGGCTGCCGTTCGAAATCCCGCCGGCACCGGAAATGGCGGGACGAACTCGCCAAGTGCAGCTCGCCAGTGGCGTTCTCAACTACCGGCTGGTGCGGGCACGACGCAGGACCATAGGCCTGACGGTCGAACCCGAAGGCGTGCAGGTCCGAGCACCCCGCCATGCCGCGCTCACCGATATCGAAGGGTTCATGCGGGAAAAGGAGCGTTGGATCAAGAAACGACTGGCTGCTCCGCGGCGTGTCCCTTTCGTCTGGCAGGCCGGGGCAAGGCTCCCATGGCTCGGGCGGACCGTGACCTTGACGCTGCGGAATGGCGAAACGGGCGCTTGGCTCTCGGAGGGAAATCTCGCGTTCGGACTCGCCAACGGAGCGAGCCTGCGCGAGCGGGCGCTCGGATGGATGCGAGGGCGGGCGCAGGAGTTCTTCAACGACCGCGTTGCAACGTTGTCAGGCCCGAACGGTCTTCACGCTTCGAGCATCGGCCTCTCCGATGCGCAGACCCGTTGGGGCAGCTGCGGGCGGAACGGGCGAATACTCCTCAGCTGGCGCCTGATGATGTTGCCGCCGCATCTCATCGATTACGTGGCCGCGCACGAACTCGCCCACCTGCGCGAGCTCAACCATTCACCGCGCTTCTGGGATATCGTCGCTCTCCTGTATCCGGACCACCGGGCGGCGCGGCGCGAATTGAACGCCCGGGCGCTGACCCTTCCGGATCTATAAGGAGAGAGCATCGATGCGAATCCTCCACACCATGTTGCGAGTAGGCGATCTGGAGCGGTCGTTGCGCTTCTACACCGAGGTTCTCGGCATGCGGCTGCTCCGCCGCAAGGATTATCCCGAGGGCAAATTCACCCTGGCTTTCGTCGGCTACGGCGACGAAACCGATACCGCGGTGCTCGAGTTGACCCACAATTGGGGCGTGGACAAGTACGAGCTCGGCAATGCCTACGGCCACATCGCCATCGCGGTGGATGACGCTCGCAAGGCCTGTGAGGAAGTGAAGCGGCGCGGGGGAAAGGTTGCGCGCGAGGCGGGGCCGATGAAGCACGGCACGACGGTCATCGCCTTTATCGAGGATCCGGACAGCTACAAGGTCGAGCTGATCGAGCGCAAATAGGCTCGCCGATTCGCCGAAGGCTGGGAGCTCGCGCAGGAGCTCAGCGAAACGTTCCGGGCGCCATCGCGACGCGATATCTGCGGATTTCGCTCTGCTGCCCGATCAGTGCCTTGGCGAAATCTTCCAGCATCTCGTCGCTGATTTCCTGCGCCGCAATCGAGAGGTACTCCACCCCCAGGCCAAAGAGGTGCGTCGCCTGGAAATGCAGCTTGCCTTGCTCGTGGTCCGCCTTGACGACGATGTCGGTGAGAACCGCGGCCGGAACGATGAACTTGGCGCCGATGACGAAACCCTTGGCGCTCTTCTTTTCCTCCTCCACGAATTTGACCTTGCTGAGCCAGAGAGACTCGCGGATGCGTTGCATCACGGGGGGCATGTCCTTCTCGAGCACCACGGTGTCGGGGCCGGCCCACTTGACGAAGAAATGCATCGTGTCGAAATATTCCTTGTCGTTGATGCGCTTTTTCCGGTAGTCGATGAACGACTCGGTGAACACGAGATTCCTGAAATCGGCGACTCCAGGGATCGAATAGACGAGGGGACTGGTGGGTTTGACCACCGCGAGCTGCTTGAGCAGCTCGTGCACGTACTGGAACGTCTGCTTCATCTTGTCTTCGACCAGCTTGAGCTTGTCCCCATGCAGATTCTGCTGAAGAATCTGCTGGGTCTTGACCAAGTCGGCCTGTTTTTTCAGGTCGTCCAGAAGGCCCATCGCCATCCCCACTTTGACTTTAGTACGCCATTTCTTCGATCGGCTTGAGCTTGTCTCCAGACAGATTCTGCTGAGGAATCCGCATGGGTGGCTGTTTGATCCGGTCGTCCAGAAGGCTCATGGCAAGCCTCCTGCTTCACACCTCATATCTATACACCATTTTGCCAGCGAGCGTCTGTGGGGTCTAGGTCCGACGCTGCGCAAGCCGGTTGGCGATCGTGACAAAAGCCGCAACCGGGAGGTTTTGTGCGCGCTTGCCCGGGTCGATGCCGAGTTCTGCGAGGTCGGTTGCGGAAATCAGACCCGAGAGCGTGTTTCTCAGAGTCTTTCGCCGCATCGAGAACGCCTTCGCTACGATCCCGGAGAAGCCGGCTTCGTTCAGGGCGTCGAGCTCCGTCGAAGGGCGCGGTACGAGCCTCACGACGGCAGAGTGAACCTTGGGCGGCGGCCGGAATGACTCGGGGGCGACCGTGAAAAGCCGCTCGAGGCGGAAGCGGTACTGCAGCGAGACCGACAGCCGCCCGTATTCGGGTTCCGAAGGCTTCGCGACCATCCGTTCGACGACTTCGTGCTGCAGCATGAAATGGAGATCGGTGCACCGGGCTGCCGCGGCGGCAACGTGGAACAAGAGGGGGGTGGAAATATTGTAAGGGAGGTTGCCTACGACTCTAAGAGGCGCAGGCAGCGTCGCAAAGTCGAAACGCAGCGCATCGGCTTGGTGCACCGTCAGGCGATCGGCTGGGTAGCGCTCACGCAGGCGCTCGCTCAGGTCCCGGTCGAGCTCGACGACGTGAAGGTGCGCTACGCGCTCGAGCAGCGGGGTCGTCAACGCCCCGAGTCCGGGGCCGATTTCGACGATGTGCTCGTCCCGGCGCGGATCGATTGCGGAGACGATGCTCTCGATGATCCCCCGGTCGACGAGAAAGTGCTGACCGAACCTTTTTCGCGGGACGTGCCGGCGGGTCGTCACTGTCTAGCCGACCGTCCGCGCCTCGGCTTGCGCCATTTCGATCGCCGCCTCGACCGCTTCGATGAGGCTGTCGGGTTCTGCCCGACCGGTGCCGGCAAGCTCGATCGCCGTGCCGTGATCGACCGAGGTGCGGATCATGGGCAAGCCGAGCGTGACGTTGATCCCCCTGCCGAAGCTCGCGTACTTGAGCACGGGCAAGCCCTGATCGTGATACATCGCAAGCACGCAATCGGCCCCCGCGAGCCGATCCGGAACAAACAGCGTATCCGCCGGCAACGGCCCGGTAAGCCGCAAGCCTTCTGCGCGCAATTTCTCGAGAACCGGCGCGATCACTTCGATTTCCTCTCGCCCGAAATAGCCGCCCTCGCCGCTATGCGGATTGAGACCGGCGACCAGAATCCGCGGCGCGGAGATGCCCAGCCGGCGGATAAGCTCCGCATGGAGAACCCGGATGGTTCGCTCCAGGCCTTTGCGGGTCAGCGCGCGCGGCACGTCTTTCAAGGCGAGGTGCGTGGTCGCAAGCGCGACGCGCAGGCCCCCGCCCGCGAGCATCATGACCACCTGAGCGGTGCCGGTACGCTCGGCGAGATACTCCGTGTGACCGATGAAGGGGATGCCGCCGTCATTGATGACGCCCTTGTGCACCGGTGCCGTCGTGAGCGCCGCGAACTCGCCTGCCTTGCAGCCTGCGATTGCGCGGTCGAGAAGCGAAATCACGTAGGGCGCGTTGCGCCGATCAAGCGTGCCTGCCCGACAGGCGTGCGCGAGCGGGACATGCAGACACGCGATCGAACCCGACGCAAAACCTGCGCCAGGATCGCACAACCGCACGCGGAGCCCGAGTTGCCGGCAGCGGCTCTCGAGCATCTCCCGGTCTCCAAGAACCACAATGCGCGCGGCAAACCTCCTTCGCGCGAGGGCCAGACAGATATCCGGGCCGATGCCCGCCGGCTCCCCGGAGGTCACCGCTATGACCGGGACGGAATTCGGGCCTGGCGCAGCGGTTGCCCGGGGGACCGCCGGCTTTCCAGGTCGGGCGTTCACCGTTCTTCGAGCCGCATTTCCACGTACGCGCGGTCGCGCAGCTGGCGCAGCCATTCCTGAAAGGCCTCGTCACCCTTTCTGTCGAGAAGAGCCTTGCGCGCCTCGACGCGCTTCCGCTCGGATGACATGTCGGCCGTACGCCGCTCGAGGACCTGAATCAGATGCCATCCGAACGGGGTCTTGACGGGCTGGCTTACGTCCATCGGCTTCAACTCCGTAAAAGCGCGCTCGAATTCCGGCACGGTATCGCCAGGATAGATCCATCCCAGATCTCCACCCCTGGAGGCCGAGCCGTCGTCCGAATTCAGCCGGGCGAGCTCGGCGAAGTTCACTCCGTTTACGATGCGTTCCCGCAAGCTGAGCAGCTTCCTGTTGGCCTCGTCCTCGGAAACGAGCTCGTTGGTGCGTACCAGAATATGACGCACGTGCGCCTGTTCCACGAGCAGAGGCGCACCGGTGCCGCGCAGCTCGAGCAGCTTGAGTACGTGGAATCCGGCGGGGCTTCGAAACACACCGCTGAGGTCTCCGGGCTTCAGGCCCGCCAAAGCATCGACATACAACTCCGGCAGCCGTTGCTGACTGCGCCAGCCCATCACACCCCCCTGAAGCGCATCCGGCGCATCGGAGTAGGTGGCGGCGAGCCGGGCGAACTCCGCGCCTTCCCTGAGGCGCTTGACGGCTTCCTCGGCACGGGCACGCCGGGATTCCAGCTGCTCGGGGGTCGCTTGCTCGGGTACCCGGACCAAGATGTGCGCGATGTTGTATTCAGTCGCAGTGTCTTTTCTTTCGCTCTGCTCGAGAATCAGATTCTCGATCTCGCCTTCGCTGACGGTGATCTTGCCGGTGACCTCGCGGTCCCGCAGGCGGTTCATCAGAATCTCATTGCGAAGCTCTTCGCGAAATCTGTCGAAACGGATCGCATCGCGCTCGAGCGTCTGCCGGAACTCGGTCAATGAGAGCTTGTTCCCCTCGGCGACCCGGCTGACGGTACGATCGAGCTCCAGATCATCCACGCGCACCCCCGTCTCCCGGGCATATTGCAGCTGAACTTTTTCGATGATGAGGCGCTCCAGCACCTGACGCTCGATCTCGCCGCGATCGGGAAGGGATGTTCCGCGGCGCTGAAGCTCCCTCTGCACGCGATTCATCCGCTCCGCCAGCTCGTACTGCGTGATCACCTCTTTGTTGACTACCGCGACGATCCGGTCGATCAAGTCGATGCGCGCTGTCGCGGGCTGCTCCGGGCGAGCGCTTTGCGCGAACGCCGCGCCACACGCGATCAGCGGCAGAATGGCAAGGGGAAATCTCATCGTTTCATTCCCGGATCCGCAAGTCGATCCTTGCTTGACCGGGATAAGGCCTCCATTTTGCGATATTGTCGCCGGAAGTGCGCTTCCGCGACACACAAATCTGGCTTTCAGGCCCGATATCAGTCGTAGAAATCAAATGAGTCGCCAGGCCTCCTATCGGGTGAGGGCGCGTTGACCCGCTGGTAACCCGGAATGTTGCGTTTCAAGGCCTCGAGGGGATTGGACCCGAGGCGCGAAAAGCCGTTCAGCTCCAGCTGCAAGAACACGCTCGACGACGAGGTGCCGGCGGTCAGGGCAAATCGCTGCATGACGATGCGACTGGTCCAGCAGTCGGCTGCGTATTCGAGTCCCCCTATGCCTTCCACGATCCGGCTGTCGCTCAGCGAATAGTTGAAGCGTCCGACGCCGTACCAGTGGCCGAAAAGCGGCCATTGCGCCGACAGGTCTATTTGCTTGATCGGACCCGTCTGCGTAATGTCCCCGCTCAGGTACCGGTAGCTCAGATTGAGCGTCTTGAGTCCCGCCGGCCGATAGCGCGCCGCCAGGGTCAAGCGCTCGGTGCGGTGGTCGCGCTGATCGTATTCGGTAGCCGCCTCGATGCTCCAGTGTTGGCTCACGCGCCCCGACAGCGCCGCGAGCAGGTTCGAGGCGCTGTAGGTGCGCGGCGCGTCGGTAGCAGTGAGCGTCACCCGCTGGTCCTTGAAATAGTAGCGCTGACCGAACGTGCCCCGCAGCACTTCTTCGCCGGTCGAGGGCAGGAGCAGTCGGGACGTGACCGCGGCAGTGAGCTGGCTGGCATCGTTGATGCGGTCGCCGCCGGAAAACTTGTTTTCGGAAAAGATCTGAGCATAGTTGAAGTCCGCGACGGCAGTATCGAACACAGGAATCCGACTCTGGTCGTTGTATGGGATGTACACGTAGTAAAGACGCGGCTCGAGCGTTTGTACGACTGCCTGCCCGAGCGCGTTGGTTTCTCTCTCGTAGATCAGTCCGCTGTCGACGCTGTAAATGGGAAGCGTGCGGCTGACCGACTCCGGGAACGCCGGGATGTTCGTCGGCAACATTGTTACCGGGTCCACGAGCGACGGGATCTCGTCAAGCGAATAGTACGTGTAGTGCACGCCGACCTTCGGCGTGAGGTAGGAACCGGGCGTGATGAGCGGCAGGCTGAGGCTTGGATAGAACGTCGAGCGCTTGCCGTTCACAAGCGTCGGGTGGCTGAAGGCGACGAATTCGGCCGAGGATCCGACGTCGAATCCGCCGATATCCTGGCGCAGGGCGGACAAGGTGAGCTGCGGGGTGCGGCCGTAAGGCACCACGATCGGAGTGTCGGGGTCCTGCAGAACCTGGAACCGTTGCACTCGCGCCGTCGCAGAGTAGCTGCCCGTGTCCCACCACTTGCCGTTGTAAGTCAGGAAGCCCTCACGAGGCAGCGTGGCCTGCGAAGTAATGTTGATGCGGGTCGCAAGGTCGCGGAAATAGTTGTCGTCGGAAACTTTGTTCAGGTTGAGTCCACCCACGAGGGAGCCATCGCGGTTGTAGCTGTGAACCAGACTCATCGCCGATCGGCCGCGATCCGCTGCACGGTCTTGCGGGAGCGCCTCGGCCTTGAATTCGCCGCTGTAGTACTTCTGCAAGTAACGGAACTGCTCGGCAATCTGCAATCCGCGCTTTTCCATGTAACGCGGCGTGAGCGTAAGGTCGTAGTTGGGCGCGAGATTCATGTAATACGGAACTGCGAGCTCGGGTCCGCTCTTTCCGGTGGTGCCAATCGAAGGCGGAAGGAAGCCCGACTTGCGCTGGTTATTCAGAGAAAAATCAAAAGAAGGCGCCGCGAGAATGCGCACTCCCTCGAAGTACACGCTGCCGCCTCGGGCGGTCCCCACCTCGCGCGTGAAATCCAGATCCAGCTCGTCAGCCTTGACCAGCCAGCCGTCGTCGCCCGGCTTGCAGGAGGTAAAGAAGCCGTCCTTGACTCTGTACTGGTTTTCGCCCAGGAACTCGATCGATTCGGCCTGCCCGCGCGCGGAGACGGGTTGCTGCCCGGTTTTTGCCCGCGGTGTGAGAGTAAATTCGGGTTTCTCGAACAAGCCGGTCGAATCCCTGATCGAATACCTCAGCGCGGGACCGCTCAAAGTGTCGCCATTGCGTTGAAGGCGCACGCTGCCGAGGGCTTCGACGTTTTCGTTTTCCTCGTGAAATATCAGCGAATCGGCCCGGATCGACAAGTCTCCCCGACGCAAGCTGGCGTTGCCCTGCGCGGTGGTGTCCTTTCCTGGAACGCCTTCGATGCGGTCTGCGTCCAGGACAATCGGCAAGGCGCGTTCCCCGGAAGGGCGCAGCTGAAGTCCCTGCCCCTGTGCGTACACCGCGGCAGAACCAAACAGCGCAATCGCCAACGCCGCACTGCGGGCAGGTAAACAAGACATGTCAGAAAAAGCTTGGACCTGGGCTTTCGGGGCGGGTGCTAAAATCGCACAAATCAGCGGCGAAGGCAATTCTTTGTTTCCGGAGGATTTTTGGACCGCGCAGAGCAACTGCGGCGATGGCTAGCGACGACCCTCGGGGGCGGCGATTTCAGCATCGCGCCCGCCTCCGACGACGCGAGCTTCCGGCGTTATTTCCGGATCCGGCGCGGAGAGGCGCAGCCGTCGCTCGTCGCGATGGACGCGCCGCCCGACAAGGAGAACAGCGGGACGTTCGTGCATGTAGCGCATCTCTTTGCCGAAGCCGGCGTGCACGTGCCCAAGATCCACGCGCAAGACCTCGAGCAAGGGTTTCTGCTGCTTTCGGATCTGGGCAACACGACTTATCTGGACGCACTCGACGAGCACAACGCCGGAAGCCTCTACGAAGACGCGCTCGACGCACTGCTGCGGATTCAGCAGGCGAGCCGCCCCGGGTTGCTGCCCGATTACGACAGAGAATTGCTCGAGAAGGAGTTGCGCCTTTTCCCCGACTGGTACATAGCGCGCCAGCTCGAGCGCAAGCTCGACGCGGCGCAACTCCAGACCCTGGAGAAAGCGTTTTCGGCGATCCTCGGGAACAACCTCGGGCAAGCGCGGGTGTTCGTGCACCGCGACTACCACTCCCGCAACCTCATGGTCTGCGAGCCCTGCCCCGGAATCCTCGATTTTCAGGACGCGGTGTACGGACCGATCACCTACGATCTCGTGTCGCTCCTGCGCGACGCCTACATCGCTTGGGACGAGGAACGCGTCATCGATTGGGCGATCCGTTATTGGGAGAGGGCCCGGGCAGGGGGGCTGCCGGTCGCCGGCGATTTCGGGGATTTCTACAGGGATTTCGAGTGGATGGGAGTCCAGCGGCAGCTCAAGGTGCTGGGGATCTTCGCGCGACTTTCCTTTCGGGACGGCAAGGACAGCTATCTGAAAGACCAGCCGCTCGTGATGAGCTACCTGCGGCGCACGTGCGAGCGTTATCGCGAGCTTGCCGCGCTCGGGCGCCTGCTCGAGGAGCTCGAGCCGCAGGAAAAGCGCGTTGGCTACACGTTCTGATTTCGAATGACGAAAGCCATTATTCTTGCCGCGGGGCGCGGCGAGCGACCCAGTTTACGATGCGCTCGCCGCTGAGGGCATCGTGAAAGCGATGATTCTTGCCGCGGGGCGCGGCGAGCGCATGAGGCCCCTCACCGACGAGATCCCCAAGGTGCTCCTCGAGGTGCGCGGCAAGTCTCTGATCGCCTGGTCGATCGAGGCGCTCGCCCGCTCGGGCATTCGCGAGATCGTGATCAATCACGCGCATCTCGGTTACATGATCGAAGCCGCGCTCGGAGATGGCCGCCGCTTCGGCGTCGCGATCCGCTACTCGCGCGAAGCGGAGGCGCTCGAAACTGCGGGCGGGATTGCGCAGGCGCTTCCCCTGCTCGGCGACCAGCCGTTCGTCGTCGCGAACGGCGACCTGTTCTGCGACTTCGACTTCTCCGCTCTCGTCGGGAGCGCCCTGGAACAAAATCTCGCGCACTTGGTGCTGGTCGCGAATCCGCCGCATCACCCGCAAGGAGATTTCGCGCTAAACGGCACCCAAGTCGCCGAAACGGGCAGTTCCAAGCTCACCTTCAGCGGCATAGGTCTTTACCGCCCGGAGCTCTTCTCGAGCATCAGGGCGGGTTCAAAGGGACAGATTGCAGCGCTCTTGCGTGCGGCGATGACGCGCGGGCTGGTCTCCGGCGAGGTGCATCGCGGCATCTGGCATGACGTCGGTACGCCCAAGCGGCTTTCCGCGCTGAACGAGCGCGTCGCTTGATCGCCGCCGCAAAGCGGACGACAATCGCGACAATGGATACGACCAGCAATCTTTCGCGCCGCGCCGAGCGCCGCCACGCGCTGCACCTGCGCATGAGCAAGGGCGTCGCGATCATTCCGACCGCACCGGAACACATCCGCAATCGCGACAGCGATTACCTGTATCGATTCGACAGCTATTTCTACTATCTGAGCGGGTTCCCCGAGCCCGAGGCGGTGCTCGTCCTCCTCGCAGGAGAGGAGCCCAGATCGATTCTTTTCTGCCGCGAGCGCAATCCGGAGCGCGAGCTCTGGGAAGGCGTCCGCAACGGCCCCGAGGGCGCAAGGACCGCGTTTGGTTTCGACGAAGCCTATCCTATCGGGTCGCTCGACGAGCACATGCCGAAGCTGCTTGCCGATCAGCCTGCGCTTTACTACGCCCCCGGAGCGGACGCGCGTTGGGACGCACGCATCATGGGATGGCTGAATCAAGTCCGGGCGCAGGCACGCACCGGTGTCGCCGCGCCCGCCGAAATCCGCGATGTGCGCGTCGCGCTCGACGAGATGCGTCTGATCAAGGACGACGGCGAGCTCGCCGTGATGCGCCGCGCGGCGGCGATCTCGGCGGCAGCCCACGAACGCGCGATGCGCGCAACTCGCCCTGGACGCAACGAATACGAGATCGAGGCGGAGCTTCTCTACGAGTTTCGCCGCCGCGGAGCACAGTATCCCGCGTACTGGCCTATCGTTGCGGGAGGAGCCAATGCATGCATCCTGCACTACCGCGACAACAACGCGCGGCTCGCCGACGCGGATCTTTTGCTCATCGACGCAGGTTGTGAACTGGACGGATATGCCTCGGATGTGACGCGGACTTTTCCCGTGAGCGGAAAATTCAGCGGCCCGCAGAAGGACGTCTACCAACTGGTGCTCGCCGCGCAGGCGGCAGCGATTGAGGCAGTGAAGCCAGGCAACCGCTGGGACGAGCCACACAATGCCGCGGTAGCCACGCTCGCTCAAGGATTCGTCGACTTGGGACTGTGCGGCGGGACGGTCGAAAAGGTGATCGAAACCGAGGATTACAAGCGCTTCTACATGCATCGCACCGGACATTGGCTCGGCTTGGACGTCCATGACG
>DATHJM010000155.1:0-3740 GCA_035489775.1 Burkholderiales bacterium | reverse complement strand
AGCGTCACTGTCGGGCATTCGAACAAATTGACGATCGACAGGGTCTGCTTCAGCTCTTTCTTGATCATGGCAATCACCTGGACGGCTCTGAGTGACGTTCCGCCCACCTCGAAGAAGTTATCGTTCATCCCGATTCGCGGTCTCCCCAAGACCTTTCTCCATATGTTCGCAAGCGCCGTTTCAAGCGTGCTGCCCGGAGTTACATCTGCCACGGCATGAGATGGTTGACTCCTGCGCCGGTAGTCGTCGATGGCCTTTGAAAGCCGGTCCATTTCATACAGGTTCTCCCCGATCTTCTGCAGGCGCTCGGAGCGGTCAGCGACACCGAATGCCGATGCAGGGCGGGACGCGGGGGGTTCCGGGTTGGTCGAGGGCGCCTCGTGCCCGAGCGGCGCCTTTTCGTCCGGATCGTATTCCACGCTCGCCAGGCGTTCCGCTGGAAAGATCCATGACGTATTGGTTTCGTTCCGATACTGCTCGCCGATGCTCGTAATGAACTCCAGCGCGAGCACATTCTTTTCCGTTGGCGAATAGGTAAACTCGACGAATTCCTTTCCATCCTTGATGGCCCACTTGCCGAGCCGCGCCACGAGCGCGTGCTCCACTCCGCGGCCCAAGACCCGGCAGCTCAACAACAAGGTGTCCACCCTGAAGCGGTCGTGCCCGGTCTCATAGATCAGGGCACCGACAAGCCCATAATCTCCGAACCGGTCGGCCACGCTGACCACCATGCAGTTGGCATCCCCGCGCTTCAGAAGGTTCTTGATCTCGCTTTCCGAGCGCCGGATGGTTGTGAAGTTGAATTGATTGGTCCTGAAGGTCAGTTGCGAGACACGCTCGAGTTGATCTTCGGTCGCTGCGGCAATCTCGACGCGAAGTTCAAGTCCTTTGACAAAATCCTTCAGGGACAGGGATTGCTCACGATAGCGCTCCCTATCGGTGCTTTCTCGATACATCCTGGTGCGGTTTTGATCTTCCCCGGTCGACCCGGTGTGGTCGAACGCCCAGATATGCTCCAAGAACGAAGGCAGCGATTCAGTGTCCCGCGGCAATTGCAGCGTCAAGACACCGGGGCAGTTGATCCTGACATCGGCGCATTCAACCGGGTTGTCGTCGATGAAGATGAAACTGTCCAAGCCCAGATTGAGCTCTTTTGCGAGCGATCTGACGTTTGCCGATTTGCTGTCCCAATTGATGCGCCACGAAACCAGGTGCTCGCGTTTCAGGGGCATATCGGTTCGCTGGTCGAAGACCTCCAGCACGTCCTTTTCATTGTTCTTGCTGCACAGACACAGCAGCATGCCGGCCTTCATTTGACCGATCATGAATTCCTGCAACGCGCGGTAAGGCGCAGCCACTTCGATTCCCAGGGGGCCATCCTCGCCGCACACCCCTTTCCAGAGCGTGTTGTCGCAGTCCAGCACGATGACCTTGAACGGGTCTCTCTTCAGGTTGTAGATCGTGCGCACCAGCGCGGTCCCGATCGCGGCGTAGCAAGCCGGTGTGTACGGGATATGAGCGACGTGATGGCTATCCGGGTCGTAATAGTCCCTGGCCGGATAGCGCCGCAGCAGTAATTCCGAACCGATGGTGTGAACATTGGCCATTGCGCCGGCTTGCGATGACAGGGCCTGCTCGGCCTCGTCGAGCGCCGCCTTGAGTTGTGCATCGGCAGCCGCAGCCGGGGTCCTTGGACACACACACAGTACGAGGGGCACTTTGGACTGGTCCATGAACGAGCGCAGCGCGGCGCTAAAGTCCTGGACATTTCGCTGCAGACTGTCCGCCCTCGGGCGCGCATGACTCGTTCCGGCGTGGACGGTGGCGGCCGCCATCTCGCGGCCAGCCTCGCTGCGGGTCGCATACAGATTGAACAACCCGGCATGCTCGAGCAGTGTTTCCTGTTCGAGCGCGCAACGGTAGCCTTTTTCGATCAGCAGGCTTTCGATTCGCTTGACCGCCTCGCGCGTGGGGTCGTGGATTTCGAGCACGATCTGATCGATTTTCGGCCAGTCGCGCTCTTCGATGCCCTCGATGATATCCAGCTCGCTCTTCTCCGCATCGATCTTCAGAAGATCGATCCTGTCGATCCCGTTCTCCCGGATGATGTCCGACACCGATGTCATTTGGCATTCGTAGGTGCTGTGGCGCAGCCTGTCGGCGGTGAGCTCGGTGACGTATTCCTCCACCGATTCGCCAGCGACCGACTCCCCGGAGAGCATGTTGCGCACGACCGCTTGAATGGCCTCGCGGTCTTTGGCTTCGTCCGAATGAAAACCGGAGAAAACCGAGGATTTCTCGTAAAAGGTAAACGTCGCGGTCTTGGCCTTGTCCGACACCCCGACGTTCAACGCCCGCGCACTCGCTCCGTAGGCATCGCAGTTCGCCTTCAAGAGCTCATACACGACCGGGGCCGGTTCGCAGGCGTAAATCTTCGGGTTCTTGCAGCGGCTCATCACAAACAGGGAAAAAAGCCCGATGTTGGCTCCGATATCCACCACGGTATCCCCGTCCTTCAGGCCGATGCCGTGCCTCAAGTAGCATTGATCCTCGAAAATCTCCTTGTAGACATAGTCCGTCTCATACGGGTTCAAGTGGACGATTTCCAGGCCGTTGGGCAGAACGCGTCTGGCCCGCGCCCCGAAGCATTGCTCTGCCCTTTCCTTGGTGAGAGCCATGGGCGAACGCCGGTCCCCCGCGGCCCACTCCTCCAGTCCCAGCAGGACGACGTTGACCCCGTCGGTGTTCCTGCGAAACGCGCTTCCCGCGTCCAGCAGCTGCTGAAAGATCTGGTTGTAGGGCGCAAATTCGATGCGCATCGCAGCCCCGAAATGCTCGCCCCAGAACTTCAGGGAATCCTCCAGCGGCTCGGCGGTAAAGTTCGCGGCGACCACGAGATTGGCGGCCGCCTTTTCTTCGCCAACGTCCACGCGATCCAGAAGCGTGAGGGCGACCCCGGAGAGTTCCAGGTACGGTTTGCCCGACTGGTCGAAGACCCGAACGTTGCCGCGAATACCCTTTGCGTCACCCTCGGGCAGCAGCGTGGCGTGGCCCCACAGCGTGTCGGGGAAATTGACCCCGGTTACTTCGAGCTTCTCGATCGATCGCAGTATGAAGGTCTGGCCCTTGTCCATGGTGAAGGGCGCGAGCAGCTGCGTCACCGAATCCAGCAGGCTCGGGTGCAGGCAATGCCCCCCGCCCTGCCTGTGCTCGCGCGCCACCGAAAGCTTCCCCAGGGACTGATCGCCCGCCCGCCAGATCGAGCAAACGTTTTGAAAGCGGGGCCCGTACTGGTTGCCGCTTTCACGCAGCCTTTCGTAGAACTGTTCCGAGTCGATCACCGCGTGAGCCTGTGCCTGGAACGCTTCGATCGAGAATTCGCCGGTTTGCGCTCTTGCAGGGGTAGATCGGTTCCGCTCGATCTCCAGCTGGGCGGCATACCTGCGGTCGTTGGCCCGGGTGTTGCCATCCTCGGCAGCGCTCTCGTAGAACGAGTATTCGACACGCCCGTCGCCGCGGTCCCTCGCTTCGACCTTCAGAACGGTATCTTCCGGCGAAAGAATAATGGGATTGTGAAACCTCACGTTCCGCACCAGGCCCGCAACGCGCTTGGAAAGCTCACGTTCCATACTCAGGGCCATTTCAATGTAGAACGATCCGGGCAGCACGACCATGTCCTGAAAACCGTGATCGGCCAAGTACGGCACGGAACCAACGCCGACCCTGAATTCCGCGGAGGC
>DATHJM010000154.1:0-29084 GCA_035489775.1 Burkholderiales bacterium | reverse complement strand
CGACGATGCTCGGTATCCACGACTACTGGCTGTTCGTCGCAACCGGCGTATTGCTGAACCTCACGCCCGGTCAGGATACTTTGTACATTCTCGGCCGCAGCATTGCTCAGGGTCGGCGGATCGGCGTGGCCTCGGCTCTGGGCATAAGTGCCGGCTCGGTCGTTCACACCCTTGCCGCGGCGCTCGGATTGTCGGCTGTCCTCGCAACGTCGGCCTCTGCATTTATCGCGCTGAAGATCGTTGGAGCCGTATATCTCGTCTACCTCGGCGTTCGCATGCTGATCTCGCGCACGCCAGTCGCCGGATCGGCGGATATTGCCGGCACGGTCGATACGTGGACGGCGCTCCGCCAGGGCATGCTCACCAACATACTCAACCCGAAAGTGGCCTTGTTTTTTCTTGCGCTGATGCCCCAATTCATAGAGCCGGACAGCCCGACGAAGGTTGGCGCGTTCCTTGTCCTGGGGTTTACCTTTCTTACCACCGGAACCGTCTGGTGTCTCGTTTTGGCTCTCGGTGCCTCGCGCGTTCGCAGTTTCTTCGCCAGCCGCCCGCGCGCGCTTCAGGGGCTCTCGCAAGCGTCGGGCGCACTCTTTATCTTTCTCGGTTTGCGGCTGGCAGCAAGCAAGCAATGACCCCTGACGGCATGCCCCGGCGGCGCGCGGTGCCGTTCGCGCACAGAATCGCAAAGCGAGCGGACCTGCCGCACATCGTAGACGTCTACAACTCGACGGTAGCGTCGCGCCTCGTCACCGCGGACACCGAACCGGTATCCGTCGAGAGCCGCGTCCGCTGGTTCGAGGAGCATTCCGCGGACTCCCGACCGCTCTGGGTCGCCGAGGCAGACGGGCGGATTGCCGGATGGCTGAGCTTTTCGTCTTTCTACGGGCGTCCGGCATACAGCAAGACCGCGGAAGTCAGCGTGTACGTCCACGAGGCGCACCGGAAGCAAGGTCTCGCCTCGTACTTCCTGAGCGAAGCCCTGGCGCACGCGCCATCTCTCGAGCTCGATACGCTCCTGGGGTTCATCTTCGGGCACAACCTGCCCAGCCTGGCGTTATTCGAAAAATTCGGGTTCGAGCGCTGGGGTCGATTGCCAAAAGTTGCCGCCTTGGACGGCATCGAACGCGACCTCGTTATAGTAGGGCGGCGCGTTTCCCCGTGAAGCTCACCCTGCACCCGCTGACCCCGGAGCGCTGGCCCGACCTCGAGTCTGTGTTCGCGGCCAAGGGATGTTCGGTCGCCCGCGGCTGCTGGTGCATGTACTACCGCCGCAGCGGGCCGCGAGGACAACTGCCGGCGGGAACTACTCACGCCCAGGCGAACCGCGCCGAGCTGAAGGCATTGGCCCGCTCGCGCGAACCGCCGGGACTCATCGGGTATCGGGGCAAGGTTCCGGTGGGCTGGGTGTCCCTCGGTCCGCGCGAAGACTACGCGAAGCTGCGGCGCTCGCCCGTGATGAAGGCGGTCGACGAGCTGCCGGTCTGGTCGATCATCTGCTTCGTCGTGCCGTCACGGTATCGCGGCCAGGGCGTGGCACGGGCGCTTCTCGACGGAGCGATCGCCTACGCCAGGAAGCGCGGCGTGGCCCTCCTGGAGGCGTACCCGGTGGACAAGCCCGGCCGATCCAATGACGATTCGATGTGGTTCGGTGCGAAATCGATGTACGACGCCGCCGGGTTCGAAGAGATCGCCCGCCGAAAGCCCAACCGCCCGATTGTTCGAATCCGCGCCGCGAGGCGCAGGGGAAGATCGAAATGAAAAATCCGAACACATTGCTCCCGGCAGTCCTCGGCGCGCTGCTCGCATCGCTCGCCGCGGTGGCGGGCGCACAAGCTTATCCGGGCAAGGCGCTCAGGCTCATCATTCCGTATCCGCCCGGCGGAAGCAACGACATCATCGGGCGCATGAGCGCAGCCCAGCTCGGCGAGCGCCTGGGCACTCAGGTGATCGCGGACAACCGCGGCGGCGCAGGCGGCCTCATCGGCACCGAAATGGCGGCGAAGTCGCCCGCAGATGGCTACACGCTGCTCCTGATCTCGGTCGGCCATGCGTTCAACCCATCGATGTACAAGCTTCCATACGACCCTGCCGCCGCGTTTGCGCCGGTCGCGATGCTCGGAACCGGGCCGGTGGCGCTCGCCGTCACTGCGGGCGTGCCAGTGAGCTCGGTGAAAGAGCTGGTCGCGCTCGCGAAACAGAAGCCGGGACAGCTCCATTACGCCAGCGGTGGCGTCGGCAGCTTCTCGCATCTGGCGAGCGCATTGTTCATGTCGCAGTCCGGAGTGGACGTCGTGCACGTGCCCTTCAAGGGCGGCGCGCCCGCTTTGATCGATGTCATCGCGGGCAACACTCAGATCGCGATCGGCTCGCTCGTCCAGACGCTTCCGCACATCAAGACCGGAAGGCTCAAGTTGCTCGGCGTCGGCGGAGCGAAGCGCGTTGCCGGCCTCCCCGATGTGCCGACGATCGCGGAGGTCGGTGTCCCCGGTTACGAGGCGGTCGCCTGGTGGGGTGTCCTCGCGCCGGCAGGCACGCCGCGCGCAATCATCGAGCGGCTGCACCAGGAATTCTCGGTGATCCTCACCTCGGCCGAAACGAAGAAGCGCTTCGAATCCGAGGGCGCAGAAGCGCTGCAGATGACCCCTGACGAGTTCGGCCGCTTCATCGCCGCGGAGACGACGAAGTGGGCAAAGGTGGTAAAGGATGTCGGGATTCGAGCGGAGTAGAGAATGTCTCGCGACGCTGGTAAGCGAGCGTTGCACTCGAGTTGCGTTGCGCCTAAGATGCGCTCCTCGCAGCCTCGGAAAGGAGCTTCAGGCATGATCCGTCAGATCGCAACCCCATCGGCAATTGCGGGCACCGCGGCGCTTCTTGTCGGCTGCGCTGCTTCACAGGTCGGTACGACCCCGACAGTCCCGGAAAATCTCAGGGCTCCCGCGGGTCAAGTGCTGTCGCTCGAGGCGCAAGCAACGGGTGTGCAGATTTACGAGTGCAACCCCAGCAAGGCCGATCCCGCCAGGTTCGAATGGATCTTCAAAGCTCCGGAGGCCGATCTCTTCGACAATTCCGGAAGGAAGATCGGCAAGCACTATGCGGGTCCGACCTGGGAATCGAACGACGGAAGCAAAGTAATGGGAGAGGTGAAGGCGCGGGACGATGGTCCTGACGCCGGCGCCATTCCCTGGCTGCTGCTGGCGGCGAAATCGACTTCGGGCAACGGCGTCTTTGCCCCGACGCAAAGCATCCAGCGCGTGCGCACCGTCGGCGGCAAAGCTCCCGTCCACGGTTGCGCCCAGGAACGGGCGGGGAAAGAGGCTCGAGTCCCCTACAAGGCAGCGTACTACTTCTATGTTGCGCGGCCCTGATCGCTTAAGATGATCCCGAGGAGAACCCATGGCCCATACCTTTCCTGAGCTGAAGAGCAAAACCCTCGCCGAGCTGCGCGAGATCGCTGCCGGCATCGAGCACGACGCGGTGAAGGGCTACACGCAGTTGAACAAGGACCATCTGCTGGCCGCGATCTGCAAGGCGCTCAACATCGACATGCACGTGCACCACGAGGTCAAGGGCGTCGACAAGACCGCGATCAAGACCAAGATCGGCGAGTGGCAGAAAAAGCGCGACGAGGCGCTCGCCGCGAAGGATCGCGGCAAGCTGAAGGTCGCGCTCAACCATATCCACCACTTCAAGCACCAATTGCGCAAGGCCATGGTGTAGGGCACGGCGGCAGGCAAGAGAGGCCCCGCATGAATCCCGACAACGTCATCGACGTCACGCGGCTTATCCAGCTGGCTGTGGCGCCGGTGTTTCTGCTCACTGCCGTGGGGACGATCATCGGGGTGCTGTCCAACCGCCTCGGGCGGGCGGTCGATCGCAGCCGCACACTCGAGGAACGGCTGCGCCAGCTGCAGCCCGAGGGACAGAAGGCGGCGCGCGCGGAACTCAATCTCCTCAGCCGCCGCGTGCGCCTGGTCTATGGCTCGATCGTGCTCTCGGTGATTTGCGCGCTTTTCGTCGGGCTGCTGATCGCCGTTGCTTTTGTCGATGCCTTCATCGCGGTCGACCTGTCGAAATTCATCGGGCTGCTGTTCATCGCCGCGATGCTCGCATTCATCCTGTCCCTGCTGGTGTTCCTGCGCGAAATTTTTCTGGCAGTTTCAAGCGCGCGCAACCAGATGCGCTAGCGGGCGGCCCGATTGCGGTTTGAACCGGCCACTATGAGGTATTCATAGAGTCGGCAGTCCAGGGGCCCGTTGTACAAGGGCGTGCGCCTCGACGCGGTCAACCTGATGAGCTTGGGAAGCCGCGTATCTCCCGAGAACAGATAGCAACGCCATCCGGCATAGTATTTTTTCAGCGTATCGCCGAGCTTCGGGTAGAACTCCGCGAGGGCCGCGTCCTCGCCGATCCGGGCGCCGTAGGGTGGGTTGGCGACGAGCACGCCCGCGCCGGCCGGGGCGCCGGTATCGAGAACGTCGGCCTGCTTGAGTTCGACGCAATCGGCCAGGCCCGCCGCATCGAGGTTGATGCGGGCTTTTTTCAGCTCTTCGCCGTAACGGTCGCGGGCGAAGATCGGGAGCCGCTCGTTCGGCTTGCGGCGGGCGAGCGCCGCGTTGCGCACCTCGTTCCACCGCCTGAGATCGAATCCGGCGAGGCGCTCGAAACCGAAGGCGCGCGCGTGTCCCGGCGGGATCGCGAGCGCCATCATCGCCGCCTCGACGACCAGCGTCCCGCTGCCGCACATGGGATCGAGGAGGGGCTCGCTTGAGTTCCAGCCGGTGAGCCGCACGATGCCGGCGGCAAGGTTTTCCTTCAGCGGGGCCTCGCCCGCGTCCCTGCGGTAGCCGCGTTTGTTGAGCGGCTCCCCGGAAGTGTCCAGGTAGAGAGTGACGTCCGTCTTGTCGAGGAAAGCCTGGATGCGCACCTCGGGGGCGCGCGTGTCCACGTCGGGCCGCTGCCCGCGGTCGGCGCGAAACCGGTCGCATACCGCGTCCTTGATGCGCAAAGTCGCGAATTCGAGGCTCTTGAGCGGCGAGCGGATCGCGCTGACGTCGACGCGAATGCTCTGCTTTTCGCTGAACCATTCGGGCCACTTCACCGCAAGAGCCGCTTCGTACACGTCCTGTTCCCCGCGGTACGGCGAGCGGGCAAGCCGCATCAGGACGCGCGTGGCGAGGCGCGACTCGAGATTGGCGCGGTAACAGACCCGCATATCGCCCTCGAATGCGACCCCGCCCGGAACGGGCACGGGTTTCTTCGCGCCGAGCTGGCCAAGCTCCTCGGCGAGGAGCGATTCGAGGCCCCTCGGGCAGGAGGCGAAGAAGGCTTGCAGGCTCACCGCGGATTCAGCATGATGGAATGGAGAGGCTTCGCCGACGGGACCGGAGCCTAACACAGCCTCGCCATGGCCAACATCGCAAGCCTTCTCAAAGCACGGCTCGCCACGCCCGGGAGAATTCTCTACCGGCAGTTCCTCGAAGGCGGCTGGCGCGACATCTCCGCGCGCGAAATCGCCGCGTACGCGGCGCGCTGGCAGGTGTTTCTGCGGGCCGAAGGCCTGGTACCCGGCGACCGCGTCGCGCTGTGCCTGAAAAACGGCATCCACTGGGTCGCGGCCGACCAGGGTGCGCTCGGGCTCGGCCTGGTCGTCGTGCCGCTCTACGTCGAAGACAACGCGGAAAATGTCGCGTGGTGCCTGGAGAACAGCGGCGCGCGCCTGCTCGTCGTGGAGTCGAGCCGCATGGCGAACTCCCTGCGCGCAGCGGCGGCGTCGCTGCCGCGGGTGCTGTGCCTCTCCGCCGACCCAGGGAGCGGCCACGAGTCGGTCGAGACGGTCCTCCCGGGGGAGGCTCCGGAGTTCGAAGCCGCGCAGCTCGAAGACCGCGCTCTTGCCACGATCTGCTATACCTCGGGCACCGCAGGCCGGCCGAAGGGCGTGATGCTCACGCACGGCAACATCCTCGCCAACGTCGCCGCCTGCGAGCGCCTGCGCATCGCGCGCAGCGACGACGCATTTCTTTCGCTGCTCCCGCTTTCGCACATGTTCGAGCGCACCGGCGGCTACTACCTGCCGCTCTCGATCGGCGCGAAGGTCGCCTACGCTCGCTCGATCTCGCAGCTCGCCGAGGATCTCGCGAGCGAGCGCCCCACGGTGATGTTCGCCGTGCCGCGCGTGTTCGAAAAATTCGCCGCGCGCGTCAACGAGGCGCTCGCCAGATCCCCGGTGAAGAAGCGGCTTTTCGAGCTCGTCGTGGCGGCCGGGACGCGCGCCGCGCGCCATGAAGCGGGCCTTCTCGATCGGATCGTTCTCGCGCTGCTGCTCGAGCGCGTCGCAGGGCCGGTGCTGGCGAGAATGGGCGGCAGGATGAGGCTCGCCGTGCTCGGCGGCGCCCCGCTCGATCCTGCGATTGCGTGGCTGTTCCTGGGGCTCGGGTTGCCGGTGCTCCAGGGATACGGAATGACCGAGGCCTCTCCGGTGATCTCGGTGAATCGGCCGGAGGACAACGTTCCCGAATCGGTCGGCAAGCCGCTCGACAACGTCGAAGTGCGAATCGCCACGGGCGGCGAGCTGCTCGCAAGAGGCCCGAGCATCATGAAGGGCTATTGGAACAATCCCGAGGCGAGCGCGAAATCGCTGGACCGCGAAGGCTGGCTCCATACCGGCGATCTCGCGGAAATCCGGGACGGCAAGATATTCATACGCGGGCGCCTCAAAGACGTGCTCGTCCTTTCGAACGGCGAAAAGCTTCCCCCGCAGGACGTGGAGCTCGCCATCCTCGGGGATGGAGTTTTCGAACAAGGCATCCTGATCGGAGAAGGCCGGCCGTTCCTGACGCTCGTGGCAGTGACTAAGGAGACCGACGAAAAGAGGCTCATCCAGCGCGCCAACGAGCGCTTGAAGGGATTTCCGGGTCACATCCGGGTGCGGCGCGTGGTGACGACTCGCGAACCCTGGACGGTCGACAACGGGCTGCTCACGCCTACCCTCAAGGTCAAACGCGCACGGGTACAGGAGAAATTCGGCGCCGAGATCGAACGCGCCTACGCCGGCGGCGCGCCGGATTGACGCCCGGGCGGGCGCTGCCGCCGGCTGCGTCAGGGCATGAGCCTGGCAAACCTCGCCCGGATCTTGACGGTGCGAGCGAGGCCGTCCATCGCTTCGAGCAGCTGCAGCTTCAGGTCGGGCTCGAGCTCCGGCTGGCGCGCGAAGCTCTCCACTTGTTCGAGCGCGCCGACATCGACCTGCCCGCCGATGAAGGCGGCGAGCCAGTTGTTGACGAAGAAGATCTTGCGCGTGCGCTTGAACTCGGGCAAGGCGGCGAGCGCCAGATCGAGGAACGGCTGGGTCAGCTCGGCGTGCTCGACCGCGTTGAAGGAGCCGAGCGCCGCATCGATCCAGCTTTCGGGCAGGCCCTTCTCGTTGAAGAAGCGCTCGAAGTAGACGCGCTTCGCCTCGGCGCTGCGCTCGGCCGCGGCGGCGGCGAAAGCGTAGCGGCGGCCGTCGTCCCCGGAATCCGCGGCGATCTGCGCGGCAAGCAGCTGCTTCGCCTCCGGGTCGTCGAGCGCGAGCAGCCGCGCGATCGCGCGGAAACGGTCGCGCGAGCTGAGCTTCACCCCGGGGATTTCCAGCGTGTTTGCGAGGAGCGATTTGAGCCGGGAGCGGCCGCTCTCCGACCAGGCGCTCGCCGTGAACGTCCTGAGGAAGGTGATGCGGCGCCCCGGCGTGTCCGCGCGCAGCATTCCCTCGGCGAGCAGCTGCTCGAAGCGCGGTGCCAGAGCGTCCCGCTGCGCGTCCGACGCATAGTGGAGAAAGGCGACCTGAGCGCGCTGGAGCAGGGCGGCAAGCGTCACCGGGTCCCCCTCGATGGGGGCGACCCGGACGACGAAATCCAGGTACGCGAGGGGCGCAATCTCGGCGTCACGCACCGATTCCCAGAGAGAGGCGAAGACCAGCGCGCGCAGCAGATCGCCCGGCACGATTTCCGGGCGCGCGAGCACCGCCTCGCGGCTGGCCGGGTCGAGCAGGAAGCGCCCGTAGCCGTAGTCGCCGGAATTGGGGAACGCGAATTCGATCTCCGGCATGCCGTCGATCGCCGGAACGCGCGCGCTCTCGCCGCGCAGAAAGGCATCGGCCGAGCGGGGAAGCCCGCTCTCGGGCAAGGCGAACACCTTGAGTTTCATCGGCCACGTTCCGCCTTCATTGAGCACGTTGTGCTGCTCGAGGACGACGTTCTTCGGGCGGCCGTCGCGATCGGTGTCCCAGGCGAGGCGCACTTCCGGCATGCCGCGGCGCTTGACCCAGGCTTGAGCCCAGCCTTTCAGCTTGCGACCGGAGGCACGCTCGAGCGCGGCGACGAGGTCGTTCCAATCGGCGGACCCGTAGGCGTGCTGCTTTACGAGCTGCCGCACGGCCCGGCGGAATACCGTCGCGCCGACGTAGAACTCGGCCTGGCGCAGCACCGCCGGCGCCTTCGCGTACACGATGTTGCCGTACGCGGATTTCGCCGCCGAAAGATTGGAGAGCGGCCGGTAGATCGGCGTCGTCCCCTGGGTGACGTCGGTCCGGTAGGCTGCGGTCTTGAGCGCGTGGAAGGCGTTCCAGACCGAATGCGCCGGGAGCAGCGCTTCCGCCGCCTTGGCTGCCATGAAATTGGCGAACCCTTCCTTCAGCCACAGGTCGTCGAACCACTTCATGGTGACGGAGTCGCCGAACCACTGGTGTGAAGTCTCGTGGAACAGGAGTTGCGCGCGCGCGAGGATGTCCGTTTCGTTCGGCGCGGACGGAAACAGCACTGCATCCTCGCGCAGAAAAGTCGCCCCGGCGTGCTCCATGCCCCCGTAAGCGAACTCCGGGACGAGCACCAGGTCGTATTTGGGAAACGGAAAACGCGAGGCGAAGTAGCGCTCGAACCAGCGCACCGACTCGCGATTGAGCCTGAGCAGCTCGGGGGCCTCGGTTCGTGCGCGCGCGAGCTGCGACTTCCGAACGAAGAGCCTCGTTTCGACTGCCTTTCCCACGGCGGCAGAACGCGGACGCCCTTTGGCGGCCCGCTGCGCTCGCGCAGTCTTGCCTGCAGAAGGGGATTCTGGCGACGCGGGAACCTTGACCTCCGCGAATGGCCCGGCGGCGAACGCGAAGAGATACGTGCTGATCGGCCGGGTCGCGGCGAACCGAAACCGGTGCAGGCCGTTGGACACGTCCTCCGTTGCCGTGATCGGAGCATTTCCGATGGCGGTCCATGCGCGCGGCAGGACCAGCTCCAGGCTGAAGCGCGCCTTCAGATCGGGCTGATCGAAACAGGGAAAGGCGCTGCTCGCATCCGAAGGAACGAAAAGCGTATAGACGTACTCGGATCCGTCCTCGCGGTCCACGTAGCGCGTCACCGCGCTGCCGGACAACGCGATCGGCGATTCGAAGGAGAGCGTTACGCGGTTCCTTCCCCTCCGGAGCAGCCGCGCCGCAAGGATCAGGTGGTCCTGCTCGAGCCTCGCCTTCGCAGGCTTGCCGTTGACGCGCAGCTGCCCTACATGCGCCGCGCCGCCCGAGGGACGCCAGTCGAGCACCAGGTCGGGCACGGCGCGTGGAAGCGTGACCTCGATCGTCTCGGTTCCGACGAGCTTGGTCGCACCTGCAGTGACGCCGATCACCAGCGCATAGCGAACGTCACGGTAGTTTTTTGCGCGCCACTGCGCTAGATCGCGCGATACGCCCGGCTCCAGGCCGGGAGCCGCCAGAGCGGCGTTCGCCATGAAACCTACGGTGAGAGCGAGCGCCGCGCCGCGCATGTCGGGCGATCCGGTTGCGCCGCGTGTCCTGCTGCGAAGGGCGTCAGCTCTTCGGCGACTTCGGCGCGGACCAGGCGGGCAGCGGTACGCCCGGCCTGCGCAGCACCCGCATCATGCGCAGCGCCATTTCGCGGCCGCGGTAATAACCCGGGATGTAAGCCGACTCGGTGAAACCGAGCGATCGGTAGAAGCTGCGCGCGCTATAGTTGGCCGCGCGCAGCTCGAGGTGAATCGTGGCGATCCCGGCGGCGTAAGCCGACTCGGTCAGCCATTCGACCATGCGTCGTCCGATGCCCAGTCTCTGGTGGGAGGACCGTACCGCGAGCAGATTCAGATGGGAGTGCTCGTCCCCGAAATACATGATGGCAAAAGCGACGACGCGTTCGCGGTCGCAGGCGAGCAGCGTGAACGTGTCCTTGTTTGCGATCGATCGCGCAACGCGGTCGGGTCCCCATGACCAGCCGAGACCCGTCTCGATCAGGTCGCGCGACATCGCGGCGATCTTGGCCGCGTCGGTGGGCCTCCCGGGCCTTAATGTGATGTTTTTCGCGTTCATGTTCGGGAAATCGAATGCAACGAGCATGCCAAGATTAGCAGATTGTCGAAAAAGGGGAAATCCGGCGCGGGGCTCCCGCCCCGGCGTCGCGGCCGGCGGGTGCGATGCGCAGCTAGAACGGCTTCACCACGGCCAGAATGACCGTGGCGGCGAGAAATACCACCGGTACCTCGTTGAACCAGCGGTACCAGAGGTGCGACCTCGTATTCCGGTCGCGCGCAAAATCGGCAAGCAGCTTGCCGCAGTAAAGGTGATAGGCGATCAACAGGACCACGACTCCGAGCTTGGCGTAGAGCCAGGCGCCCGTGAAGCCGTAGCCGAGCCACAGCCACGTGCCGAACACCAGCGTCAGTATTGCGCCAGGGGCCATGATGCCCCAGTAGAGCTTGCGCTCCATGATCTTGAACCGCTCCCTGCTCGCCGCATCCCCGGCCATGGCGTGGTAGACGAACAGGCGCGGCAGGTAGAACAGCCCGGCGAACCACGTCACCATGAAAATGATGTGCAGCGCCTTGATCCAAAGCATCGTTATTTCAGCAGGCGTCGGCGGAAAAGTACCGTGGCAGCATAGAACCCGGCCGCGGCATAGGCAAGCAGCACCAGCACGTGCAAGAGCGCGTCGGACGGAATCTGGCCGAGCAGAAGCGGCCGCGCGATCGCCACCGCGTGCGTGAGCGGAAGAAACGCGGCGATCGCCTGAAAAGCGGCAGGCAGCTGTTCCACCGGAAAGAACACCCCGCACAAGAGGTTCATCGGCGTGATCAGCAGCGTGAAGTAGTACATGAAAAAGTCGTAGCTGCGCGCCATCGCCGTGACCGCCAGGGCAAGTGCGCCGAAAGTGAGGCCGATAAGCGGCAATAGGGCTATCACCCACAGGGACAGGGCCGAGCCCGACAGCCCGAGGACCCACACGACGGCGAGGATCGCCACGCCCGAGAGCACGCTTTTGGAGGCTGCCCAGGCGAGCTCGGCGAGCACGACGTCGTCGAGGTCCACGGGTGCGTTCATGATGGCGTCCCAGGTGCGCTGCACGTGCATGCGCGAGAAGGCCGAGTACATGGCTTCGAACGTGGCGCTGTTCATCGTGCTCGAGCACACCATTCCCGCGGCGAGGAACGAGATGTAAGGCACGCCGCCGACCTGAGGCAGCATCGAGCCCAGGCCGTACCCGAGGCCGAGCACGTAGATCAGTGGATCGGCGAGATTGCCAAGGATGGAGGGAATCGCGAGCTTGCGCCACACGAGCAGATTCCTGCGCCACACCGGCAGAAAGCGCAGGCTCATCGAGGGCGGAGCGAAAGCCCGCATCAGTCGCGCAGCTCCCTGCCGGTGAGTTTCAGGAACACGTCCTCCAGGTTGGCCGGCCGGTGCAGGTAGCGCAGTTCCCCCCGGTTCGCGAGACTGGAGAGCAGCGAGGCCGGATCGGCCGCGTAACAAAACACGGTGTCGCCGCTCCTTTCCAGTCGCGAGGCGAGCGCTGCAGCACTCTGATCGGCCCAATTCATCACGCCGTCGCCATGCACTTCGACCACGTGCGGCTCGATATGGCGGAGGATCAGCTCGCGCGGGCTGCCTTCGGTGATGAAGCGCCCGCGGTCCATGATGGCCAGGCGCGCGCAAAGCCGCTCGGCCTCCTCCATGAAATGCGTGGTCAGGACAATGGTCTTGCCCTGGGCGAGGAGCTGCTTCAAGCGCTCCCAGATCAGATGGCGCGCCTGCGGATCGAGTCCCGTGGTGGGCTCGTCCATGAATATCAGGTCCGGATCGTTGATAAGCGCCCTCGCCAGGGTGAGGCGCCGTTTCATTCCGCCGGAGAGCGTCTGGATTTTCGACGCGGCGCGCGCGGTCAGGCCAGCGAACTCGAGTAAAGGCGGAATGCGTTCCCGGATGGCACGCTCGGCGAGTCCGAAGTAGCGGCCGTAGACGAGCAGGTTTTCGCTGACGGTGAAATCGGGATCGAGGTTGTCCATCTGCGGCACCACGCCCACGCGCGCGCGCGCGGGCCGGGCTTCGCCCGGCACGGGGCGCTGCATCAGCTCGACCGAGCCGCCGTCGGGATAGGTGAGGCCCAGGCACAGCCTCAAGGTGGTGGTTTTGCCCGCGCCGTTGGGGCCGAGGAGGCCGAAGCATTCGCCCGGCGCGATGCCGAAGCTCACCCCGGCGACTACTTCCTCGCCGCCGTAGGATTTCCGCAGATTGTGCGCCGCTAATACCGCCATGAACCTTTGACGATGTTCTTGATGACGTTCAGGCGGAGATGAAAGAAGTGGTCGGCGCCGGGAATCACCACGACCGGCAGCTCCTGCGGCCGTGCCCAGTCGAAAACTTTTGCCAGGGGAACGGTTTCGTCCACCTCGCCGTGAATCACGATCGAGTCGCCGGGCACGGTCTCCGAAGGAAAGCGGCCCACGGAGACGCCCACGAGCACGACGCGGTGCGGGCTCACGCGCTGCGCAACCTGCGTCTGGACTGCCGCACCGAAAGAGAATCCCGCCAGGACGAGCGGCAGCGGGCCGAAGGCTTTCTGCGCGTGCTCGGCGACGCGGAGCAAGTCTTCTGTCTCTCCCCGGCCTTCGTCGTGCTCGCCTTCCGATTTGCCGACGCCGCGGAAATTGGGCCGAAGCGACACGTAACCCAGCTCGACGAAAGTTCTCGCGAGAGTCTGCACGACCTTGTTGTCGAGCGTCCCGCCGTAGAGAGGGTGCGGATGAGCGACGAGCGCCGCGCCTCTGAGCGCGGCTTCGGGGCGGTCCACGACCGTTTCGATCCTGCCCGCCGCACCGTCGATGAAGATGCGCTCGCCCGCCCTGCTCATATGAGCAGGCGTTCGACCACCCGGCCGCCCTTGAGGTGCTCCTCGATGATCTCGTCGATATCGGCGTGGTCGACGTAGGTGTACCAGACAGCCTCCGGGTAAACCACGACGCAGGGCCCTTCCTCGCAGCGGTCCAGGCACCCAGCCTGATTCACCCGCACCTTCCCGGGACCTGCGAGTCCCAGCTCCTTGACGCGCTTCTTCGCGTAGTCGCGCATGCCGCTCGCGCCCTTGTCGTTGCAGCAGGTCTCGCCGTTCTGGCGCTGGTTGCAGCAGAAAAAAACGTGTCTTTCGTAGTAGCTCATCACAGGTTCCGGGCGTGGACACGCTAATTATACTGTGACGAGCATGTGTCCTCGGGCGTAACGCCTACTCCCTCGCCTGTCCGCGGTCGGCGGCGAGCAGCACCAGATAGACCATCGCCGCAAATGGCCACACTGCGGAAACGACGCGCGTCGCGCCGTTGAAGTTGAGAAAATGCCCCTGTTGCCAGAGCGCGAAAGAAGCCGTCATGTAGGGATTGGCGGGGGCGAGATTGACGAGGGCAGTCGCCGCCATCAGTGCAAAGCCCATGAGCGCAAGCTGCGCGGTGCGTGGCATCTCTGCGGCGATCAGCAGCAGCAGGATTGCCGCAGCCACGCCGTAGAGGGCTCCGGGAGTCACCCAGGAGAGGATGTCCTGGGAGCTGACGAGCAGGCCGAATCCGAAGCTGTGCACGGCCAGCCCCGCCGCCAGAAAGATCACGACCCCTGCTCGCGCCGGCTGGTTGCGCGCGGCGAGGCACAGGGCGAGCAATCCCGTCGCCAGGCCGTTGGCGCAGGCGACCCCGGCCTCCACGCGCAGAAATACCTCGGCGGGATAGAGCTTGCCCGATGGCGTCTTGAACAGATCGCGCAGATCGCCGGTGCCGAAGAGCAGCGTTTCGGGATTGAGCTGCGCGAACAGCCACAGCCCGAGCAGCACCAGCCCGAGATCGGTCCGGCGCCCCGGAAGGAACAGCCTGTTGCGCAGGTGCTGCAGTCCTTCGGCGTCCATCAAGGGTCGCGTCGTGGCGAGAGCGGCGAGGGCGCCGGCCGCGCCGCCCACGGCATTGGCGAGCAGGTCGATGTTCGAGGACGTGCGTGTAGGCAGGTAGAGCTGCAGCGACTCGAGCGCGAAGCTCGAGAGTACCGAGCAGGCGAAGCCGAAACCAAAAGCGTAGCTGCGGCGCAGCCAGGGATACGCTGCCAGCACGGCGAGAAAACCGAGCGGCATGTAACCGATGATGTTCGCGACGACGTCGAATACCGGCACGGGACGGGGTAACGGAGCCGTGAGGAAGGCAAACGGCGGCAGCCCTCGGTCGCGCCAGCCGGAGAACGGATGCAGGCTCGCGTAGACGACGAGCAGCACATACGCCACGAATAGATAGCGCGCCAGGGTCGAGGGCTGCCAACGGGCCATGACCGCTCATTTTCTCACGCCATCGGTCGCGCGAGCTCCGCTTGGTAGATCGCGAGCGCGCCGGCGCCGAAAAGCGCAAACGTTATCTGCTCGATCGCGTCGTGCTCCTGCGTGGACCGGCGGCATTCACGCACGGCGATTTTTGCGGCTTGCTCCATCGGATAGCCGTAGATACCGCAGCTGATCGCCGGGAACGCGAGGGTGCGGATCCCATGCGCGAGAGCGAGCTCGAGGCTGCGCCGGTAGCAGCAAGCGAGCAGCTCCGGCTCGCCGCTCGCCCCGCCGTTCCAGACGGGGCCGACGGTGTGGATCACGTGCTTCGCCGCCAGCCGGTAGCCGCGGGTGATCTTCGCGTCGCCGGTCGCGCAGCCGCCGAGCGTGCGGCACTCGGGGAGAAGTTCCGGGCCCGCGGCGCGGTGGATTGCGCCGTCGACCCCGCCGCCGCCGAGCAGCGCGTTGTTCGCGGCGTTGACGATGGCATCCACCGCGAGCCGCGTGATATCAGCTTCGATGGCGCGCAGCCTCGGCATGCGATTTCAGAAATATCGATGTGCCAGCCACCACGCCACGCCGGCGATGAACGCGGAGCCCGGGATGGTAAAGACCCACGCCCAGATGATGCTGCCGGCCACGCCCCAGCGCACCGCGGAGAGCTTCTGTGACGAGCCCACACCGATGATCGATCCGGTGATGGTGTGGGTGGTGGACACCGGGATTCCGAGCCCGGTTGCGAGGAACAGCGTCATCGCGCCGCTCGCCGAGGCGCAGAAACCGCCAACGGGCTTCAACTTGGTGATCCTCATGCCCATGGTCCTGACGATGCGCCAGCCGCCGAAGAGCGTCCCCAAACCCATCGCGGCCTGGCAGGCGAGCACGACCCAGAAAGGCAGCGGCTCGTTTGCCGCTAAAAGCCCGGACGCGATGAGCAGCATCCAAATGATGCCCATGGTTTTCTGCGCGTCGTTGCCGCCGTGGCCGAGGCTGTAGAGCGCCGCCGACACGAACTGCAAGCGCTGGAACCAGCGGTCCACGCGCTTGGGCGTCGAGCGGACGAAAATCCAGGACACCGCGATCATCAGGACGATCGCCAGTGCAAAACCAAAAAGCGGCGACAACACGATCGCGGCCGCGGTCTTCAGGATGCCGCTCGCAACCAGCGTGGCGCTTCCTCCCTTGGCGATACCAGCCCCGACGAGCCCGCCGACCAGCGCATGCGAGGAGCTCGAGGGAATGCCGTAGTACCACGTGATTAGATTCCAGGCAATGGCGCCGACGAGCGCACCGAACACCACGTAATGATCGACGATGTCTGGGTGGACGATACCCTTGCCTATGGTCGACGCGACCGCCACGCCGAAGACGAGGAAGGCTATGAAGTTGAAAAACGCCGCCCACATCACTGCCCAGCGCGGGCTCATGGCGCCGGTCGAAACGATGGTGGCGATCGAGTTGGCGGCGTCGTGAAAGCCGTTCAGGAAGTCGAACGCGAGCGCGACCGCGATGAGGAACAGCACGACGTGGAAGCTGATGGTCATGCTCGCGCGGCCGATCAGGCGTTCTCCAGGACGATACCCTCGATGATGTTGGCGACGTCTTCGCAGCGATCGGTGACCGTTTCCAGCAGCTCGTAGATCTCCTTCATCTTGATCAGCTCCCGCGTATCCGGTTCGTGGCGGAAGAGCTTTGCCAGTCCAGAACGCAGGACCTGATCGGCGTCGGTCTCGAGCCGGTCGATCTCGCCGCAAACCTTCGTTATTGCTTCGGAGTTCGCCATGTCGTCGAGCATCTTCACTGCGGCCTCGACTTTCTCGGCACAGGCGACGCAGATGTCCGCCAGGCGCTTCGCCTCGTCGGTCACCACGCGGAGATCGTAGAGGAACACGCAGTGCGACACATCCTCCATCAGGTCGAGGATGTCGTCCATGCGGGTGATGAGCTGGTGAATGTCCTCGCGGTCCAGCGGGGTGATGAAAGTCTGGTGCAGCAGCTGGATGGTGTGATGGGTGACGGTGTCGGCCTTGGTTTCGATGGTCTTGATGGTGTGCGCGCGAGCCTCGAGCTCGCTTATGTTGTCCAGCATCGCGCGCAGCGCGACCGCGCCCTCATGGATCAATGCGGCGTGCTCGGTGAAGTATTCGAAGAACCGGCCTTCGTGCGGCATCAGGCGTGCGAACATGGGGACCTCGGCGGCAGTGAAAGGCAGTGAAAAGGCGGGCGAATTGTAGCCGAGTCCGCCGCGGCCCGCCGTTCGGGGCGGCAATCGCGACGGGCGCCAGCTAGCGGGGCGCGCCGGGGTGACGCGCCTGCGGTACGGGACGCGGCACGATCGAGCCGAGCACCATGCCTGCGGCGGAGAACCCCAAGCCGATCAGCGGCGGCGGCACGATGGCGTCCGCCGCGGTGAAAGCCGCGATCATCCAGGCGACGAGCCCGAACACCGCGGACAGGATCGCGCCGGCGTTGTTCGCTCTTTTCCAGAAAATCCCGGCCGCGAGCGGCACCAGCGCGGCCACCAGCGTCACGGTGTAGGCGTTCTGCACCATGTCGTACATCGTCTGCTTCGAGTTCAGGGCGAATACCAGGGCGGCGCAGGTGAAGGACACCAGGACGATGCGCAGCGTGAGCAGGAACTGGCGGTCGCTCATCCTGGGGTAGAGTGGACGGATGATGTTCTCGGTGCACAGCGAGGTCGGGGCGATGATCGCCCCGCTCGCCGTCGACAGGATCGCCGAGAGCAGCGCGCCGAAGAAGAGCACCTGTATCCACATGGGCGTGTGGCCCAGGATGAACTCGGGCAGGATGCGCTGCGTCTCGCGGGCATCCTCGGCCGAGAGCAGCTGGCCCAGCGACGGGTCGACCAGGAGCCCGGCGCAGACGATGTAGATGGGCACGAACACGAAGCTGAAGTAGACGACCCCACCGAGCAGGCTGCCGGCGACCGCGGTCCTCTCGTTCTTCGCCGATGTGACGCGCTGGAAGATGTCCTGCTGCGGGATCGATCCGATCGCCAGCGTCAGGAATGCGGTGGTGAAAGCGAGCCATTCCCTGGTGCCGCCCTTGGGCCAGAACTCGAACTTTCCCGCCTCGGCGGCCGTGGCGATGATCTTGCCGGGCCCGCCCGCCATGTCGCCGACGAACCAGGCGATGAGGCCGAGGCCGACGATGATCATGACCGACTGAAAGAGATCGGTCATCGCCACCGACCACATCCCACCCCAGATCGTGTAGGCCAGGACGATGACGCCGCTGATGATGATGCCGGTGTGGAGCGAGACGGCGCCGCCCGTCAGGGTCGAGAAAACGAGGCCGAGCGCGGTCAATTGTGCCGCGGTCCAGCCGAGATAGGAGATGGCGATGATCACGCTGGTACCGAACTCCATGGCGCGACCATAGCGCTTGCGATAGAAGTCGCCGATCGTAAGCAGGTCCATGCGGTAGAAGGCGCGCGCGAAGAGAAGCGCGACGATGACCAGACACACGGAGGACCCGAAGGGGTCGGCGATGATGCCGCCCAGCCCGCTCTTGGAGAATTCGACCGACACCGAGAGCACGCTTTCGGCGCCGAACCAGGTGGCGAAGACCGTTGCCGTGTTCATGTAGAGAGGCAGGCTGCGGCCGGCGACGACATAGTCCTTGGATGTGTGCACGCGCCGCGCCGCCCACAGGCCGATGGCGATCGTGACGAGCAGATAGAGAACAACGGATGCGATGAGCATGGCGGTGTCTTTGGGTTAGGCGCCCGGACGCCGGCCGATTCTAGCCCACGGTGCGCGGCGTAGCCGAATACCGGATCGGCCCGGGCGAGCTAGGGTTTTCCCTAGCACCTGCGCAGCTTCAAACCTTGTGAGTTTCGGCAAGGCCGGGGTAAACTTCGTGGCTTGGGCCATTCGTTGGGGAGTGACCGAGCGAAGCGCGTGATGAGTCGCAGTGTAACCGGGAGGAGACAACCGCAATGAGCACGTCAGCCGCAGATGCCGCATACCTAGCGAAGGGCGAGCGCACCGTCACCCATGCCGAAGAGCGGCGAGTCATCGTCGCTTCGTCCGTCGGTACGGTGTTCGAGTGGTACGACTTCTACCTTTACGCGACGCTCGCACCATTCTTTGCGGCGCTGTTCTTTCCCAAGGGAAACGAGACCGCGGCGCTGCTCTCAGCCTTCGCGACTTACGCGGCAGGCTTCCTGGTGCGCCCGTTCGGCGCGCTGGTGTTCGGGCGCATCGGCGACCTGGTCGGCCGCAAATACACGTTCCTCATCACCATCGTCGTCATGGGCAGCGCGACCTTCGCGGTCGGGCTGCTGCCGAAGTTCGATGCGATCGGCTGGGCGGCGCCGATCCTCCTGGTGACGCTTCGGCTGCTGCAGGGCCTTGCCCTCGGAGGCGAGTACGGCGGCGCGGCGACCTATGTCGCGGAGCACTCGCCCGATAACCGACGCGGCTATGCCACGAGCTGGATTCAAACCACCGCGACACTGGGGTTTTTCCTCGCGCTGCTCGTCATCGGCCTGAGCCGCTATTTCATGGACGCCAAGACGTTTGCGGATTGGGGCTGGCGCTTGCCCTTCCTGCTCTCGCTCTTCCTGCTGGTATGGTCGGTCTACATCCGGCTGAAGCTCAACGAATCGCCGGTGTTCCAGGCGATGAAGGCCGAGGGCAAGGGCTCCAAGGCGCCGCTGACCGATTCCTTCCTCCGCTACCCGAACAACAAGTTCGTGCTGCTCGCGCTGCTCGGCGCGACCGCCGGACAGGGGGTGGTGTGGTACACGGGCCAGTTCTACGCACTGTTCTTCCTCATCATCACTGTCAAGCTCGACTTCCTGACGACCTACACGCTGATCGGCCTGTCGCTCCTCATCGGCACGCCGTTCTTCATCGTGTTCGGGGCCTTGTCGGACAAGATCGGTCGCCTGAAAATCATCCTGGCGGGCTGCCTGATCGCGGCGGTGACTTACTTTCCGCTGTTTGCCGGGCTCATGCACTACGCCAATCCGAAGCTCGAGCAGTACCAGCAGAAGACCAAGATCACGGTCGCTGCGACCGACTGCAGTTTCCACATATTTATCCTGCCGGGGACGAGGTTTACTTCCTGCGACAAGACCAAGGACTACCTGACCAAGTCCGGCCTGTCGTTCCAGTCGCTGCCCGCAGTTGCCGGTGCCGACGTGGTCACCAGGATCGGCGACATCGAGATCAAGGGCCACGACGAAGCGCAACTGAAGGACGCGCTCGCCAAGACCGGATACCCCGGCGCGCCCAAGCCCGGCGAGAGCAATTTCTTCATGGTCGAGCTGATCCTGGTGATCATGGTGATCTACGTGACCATGGTCTACGGGCCGATCGCGGCGTACCTGGTGGAGCTCTTCCCGACCTCGATCCGCTATACGTCGATGTCGCTGCCCTACCACATCGGCAACGGCTGGTTTGGCGGCATGTTGCCGCTGCTCGCCACGGCGATGGTGGCGGCTTCGGGCGATATCTACTACGGGCTGTGGTACCCGATCGTGGTGGCGCTGATGTCGCTGGTGATCGGGTCGCTGTTCCTTACCGAGGTCAAGGACCGCTCGATCCACACGCACGAGTGAGGGCACGTGCCAGGCGTGCTTGCGCGCTTGGTTACGCGAAGCTCAATACCGCCGCCCACGCGAGCGCCAGCGCAAGGAGCGTGACGGCAGCGCCGATCAGGCGGTTGCGCCGCCTTTCGAGCTCGAGCAGATCGCCTAGCATCCGCTCGATACGCCCGACGCGGTCATCCGCGAGCGCGCGATGCACAAGGCGCGGCAGCTGCGGCAGCATCGTCGCCCAGCGCGGCGCCTCGTTGCGAAGGGTGCGCAGCAGTCCCTTCAATCCGATCTGCTCGCGCATCCAGTTCTCGAGAAACGGTTTGGCGGTGGTCCACAGATCGAGGTCGGGGTCGAGCTGGCGTCCGAGCCCCTCGATGTTGAGGAGCGTCTTCTGCAGCATGACGAGCTGCGGCTGGATCTCGACGTTGAAGCGGCGCGAGATCTGGAACAGGCGCAGCAGTGCCCGCCCGAAGGAAATTTCCTTCAGCGGCCGGTCGAAGAACGGCTCGCACACGGCGCGGATCGCGCCCTCGAACTCGTCCATTCGCGTATCGGGGGGCACCCAGCCCGCCTCCAGGTGCGCCCGCGCCACGCGGGCGTAGTCGCGCCGGAAGAAACCGAGAAAGTTCTGCGCGAGATACTGCTGGTCCACCTCGGTGAGGGTGCCCATGATGCCGAAGTCGAGAGCGACGTAGCGACCTTCGGGAGTCACCAGGATGTTTCCAGGATGCATGTCGGCGTGAAAGAAGCCGTCGCGGAACACCTGCGTGAAGAAGATCTCGACGCCCGTGCGCGCTAGCTTCGGAATGTCCACGCCTTGCCGGCGCAGTTCTTCCACCTGGCTCACCGGCGTGCCGCGCATCCTCTGCATGGTCATGATCGTGCCCGTGCACCAGTCCCAGTACACCTCCGGCACGGCGAGCAGCGGCGAGTCGGCGAAGTTCCGGCGCAGCTGGCTTGCATGCGCCGCTTCGCGCATGAGGTCGAGTTCCTCGGACAAATGTCGCGCGAATTCGGCGACCACTTCGCGGGGCTTCAGGCGCCTGCCGTCGGCCCAGAAGCGCTCGACAAGGCCCGCGGCGGCGTCCATCAGCGCGAGATCCTTCGCGATCACCGGCATCATTCCCGGCCGCAGGATCTTGACCGCCGCCTCGGTGCCTCCGGGAAGCACGGCGAGGTGCACCTGGGCGACCGAAGCGCTCGCCACGGGCTGCAGCTCGAATTTCTCGAAAACTCTCGCGATCGGCTTGCCGAACGCGCGCTCGACTTCGGCCACCGCGAGCTCCGCCGGGAACGGGGGCACCCGGTCCTGTAGTTTCGCGAGCTCGTCGGCCAGGTCGGCGGGCAAGAGGTCGCGCCGCGTCGAGAGCACCTGGCCGAACTTCACGAAGATGGGGCCGAGCGCTTCGAGCGCCAGGCGCAGCCGCACCCCGCGCGGCTCACCGAGCGCGCGAAAGAAAAGCAGCGCGTTCAGCGCGCGCGCGAGCCGGCTTCCCGAGGCGAGCGCGAATTCGTCGAGCCCGAAGCGCAGGGCTATCCAGAGGATCTTGATGAAACGAAGCAAGGAAGCCGGACCTAGCCCTTACCTGCGGCCGAAAGGCGCTCGATACGCTTCTCGATCCGCGCCACGTCGTCGCGCAGGGTATCGACGTCGCGGCAAAAGCTGTCCACGTCGGCGGGCCGCGCGAGCAGCGGCTGCTCCTCGGTCCAGTATTCGGCGAGGTTTTCGGCAAGGCGCAGTACGGCTTCGCGCTGCCACGCTGCAAAGGCCCTGCCGCCGGAGGCAAGGCGGTGCGCGACGATGTCCCCGAATACCCTGGAGAGATCTTCCTCGACGTCCCAGGTGAGGTTGCGGAAGAGATGATCTACCGTGCTCGCCAAGTCGGCCGACCCCTCGATCTCAACCTGCTTTCGGGCGGTCTCGTCGCCCGCAAGCAGGAACGGCAGCGCGCCCGGGGTGAGCTTTACGACGAGCGTGCTCACCGCTTCTGCCCGTGCATGATCGAGAAGGCCTTCGTCCGTGATGCGCAAGCGCAGGTCCGGAAAGGGCGGGCAGCGAAATTCCACGGCTTTGCCCGCAAAGGGTTTCAGTCGCTCAGCCGCCCACGGTTGCTGCCTCAGAAGATGGTTCAGCCCTGCAACCGCACCGCGCTCGATCATTGAGTTTTCGGGCGGCGCGGCTCTACGACCGTGTCAGCTCGACTGCTGTATCCCGGCGAGCAGCCAGCCCGATGAACCGTTCACCGGCTTTCTCACGTGCCAGATCTCCTCGAACGGCTCCGCCGGTGCACTCGCCTCTTCGCGGATCGAACCGGAAAATCGCACGCTTGCCCAATGCAGCTCGCCCTCGGTGACGAGCTCCAGAAGCGCAGCGTTCAGCGTCACCACATCGGTCTGTTGCGCGCCCGAATGCCCGGCGACGTCGCCCTTCAGCGTGTTGAACATGTCCTCGGTCGTGACCTGGCGCAGCCGCGCGAGGTCGCCGCGGTCGTTTGCCTCCTGCAGGCGCATGAAGTTGCGCCGGGACTCCTGGAGAAAACCCTCGACGTCGAAGCCCGCCGGAATATTGGAGACGAATTGGCTGCGGTAATTCGGTTGTACGCCCGCGTCCCCGGGAAGCTGCGAGGGCGGCGGCGCAGCCACGGTCTCGTTGCCGAAACCGGAGTACTGTACCTGCGCTCCCTGCGCTCGCCGCCTCGACAGCGCACGCATCAAGGCGAACACGACGGCACCGGCAAGCAAGGCCATGAGAAGCGCGCCGATCGCAGGCCCGAAACCTCCTTGCGCGAGCAGCCAGCCCAGGCCCAGGCCCGCGGCGAGTCCGGCGAGCGGCGCAAACCAGCGCCCCGGCCCGGACGGTTGCGGCGCAGTGGACTGTTGCTGCTGCGTCGGGGGGGTCGCTTGCTTCGGAGGCGCGGTGATCTGGCGTTGGGCTCCGAGACTTCGACCGCCACCGAGTCTGGCCGCCTGAACGTCCTCGGCCAGGATGCCCGCACTGAAGACTACCGTGAACAAGGAAACGATCAATTTTTTCATGGTCTCTCTCCGCGATTCAGCATTTGTAACCCCGGTGCAAAGCGACGACGCCCGCACTCAGGTTGAAATAGTCGACATTTTCGAGGCCCGCCCGCTCCAGCATGCCCTTCAGGCTCTCCTGGTCGGGGTGCATGCGGATCGATTCGGCGAGATAACGATAGGCCGCTTCGTCGCCCGCCACCGTCTTGCCTAGCCAGGGAAGCACCTTGAACGAGTACCAATCGTAGGCCTTCGCGAGCGGCGGCCAGACGCGGGAGAACTCGAGCACGAGCAGCCTCCCGCCGGGTCTCAGCACGCGGCGCATTTCGGCGAGCGCCGCGTCCTGATCGGTCATGTTGCGCAAGCCGAACGCGACACTGACGCAGTCAAAGTAGTTGGAAGGAAACGGCAGCTCTTCCGCGTCGCACTGCACCGCGGGGACCGGTCGGCCGCGGTCGAGCAGGCGATCGCGACCCCGCTCCACCATCGCACGATTGATGTCGGTGAGCCACACCTCTCCGCTCGTCCCGGCGCGCTTCGCGAAGTCGAACGCCAGATCGCCTGATCCGCCGGCCACGTCGAGCACCCGCTCGCCCTCGCGCACGCCGGCGAGCGCGACCGCGAAGGCCTTCCACAGCCGGTGCAACCCACCGGACATCAAATCGTTCATCAGATCGTACCGGCCTGCGACCGAGGAAAAAACCCCGGCCACACGCGAAGCCTTTTCGGCGTCGTCGATGCGCTGGTATCCGAAGTGGGTTTGACTCACGCGAGCATGCTAGCACGCCGTCAAGACGTGCTCATTTCGGGCGCTCAAGCTTCGCGGCGTCCCCCGGCTGCCTCGAGCCGCTTGAGATAAGTCTGCCAGAGAGATTGACGATTGGTCCCGAGATCGTAGAGGTAGTCCCAGGAATAGATGCCGCTCCCGTGTCCGTCGGAAAAATGCGGCTGCACCGCGTAGCTGCCCACGGGCTCCAGGCTCAGGATGTCGACGTCCTTCTTGCCGACCTGCAGGACTTCCTGTCCCGGTCCGTGGCCACGCACTTCGGCGGACGGAGAGTGCACGCGCAGGAATTCGTAGGGCAGCTCGAAACGACCGCCGTCGGAAAAAGAGATCTCGAGCACCCGCGACTTCTGGTGCAGCTTGATTTCGGTGGGAGTCGGTCTGTCCGCGGCCGCCATGGTGCATTTTACGACCGGCCGGCGGGAAAAACTCTCGCTACGCCTGCTTTCCTCGGCCGAAGAGGTGAGACCGGCGCTTGTTCAGGACGTCGAAACGCGGACCTGCTCGTAGTCGAAGCCGCGCTCGAGCAACCCGGAGAGGGTGACGCGTTTTATGGCGTTGCCGAACTCGAGTTCGAGCTCGCCGGCGCGCCGGTACCAACCCGTGGGCAGCACGAGCGCAGGCGACAGACCCGGCGCGACCGGCAGCATCAAGGCATCGGACCGCTTGGGGGCGCTCCGGTCGGACGAGCGCACGGCGCAGGCCTTTGCCACCCCTTTCAGGGCTCGAGCACCGATTGTTAGCGTTTGATCCGGTCCCTCGATGAGCCACTCGACATGGCAAAGGATGAACTCGCGCGCGCCGCTTGGCCGCAGCGCCACGAGCTGCCGGTGGGCAAGACGCATGCCCTGCGTCCCACGGCGAAGTTTGAATCCGTCGTCCGATTCCCCCAGCGTTTCCCAGGTCTCAAGACCGTGCTCGCGCGAATCCCGGTCCGCGCTGGGCTGGAACGTATGAAATCGCGCGGCCTCCCCGTAGGAATAGCTCGACGGACTCGCGCTCTTCGCTACGGGGGTGCCTTCGATCGCATGGTGAATCGCGGCAAAGCCGCTCACCAGTTCCATGGGCGAGGGGCTGGTGCGGCGAGGAAAGTCGCGCTCGGGTGCGGAATCGAACCACGCACGCTGCAGCGTCTTGAGCAGATCCTGAGCGGCAAGCCGCGTGCAATCGGACCCGAGCCCGAGCGCGGCAGGCTCGGCGCCTTCTTCCAGGCGCTGGATGCGTGTGCTGATCGAGGAGGCAACTCGGGCGAGATCGAGAAATCGCAAGGTCGCCCAATCGGTTGCCGCCTTCGCCCAGGTGGGCCCCGAAGCTCCTGCGAGATCCACGGCGTAGCAGCCGTGCCAGGGCGCCTCGCGGCTGAGCACGGCCTTGTGGGCCCAGAGACGGACCCACTTGCGCGCACAGTCGAGTTCCCGGTGAGACAGGCGGTGCGGTTGGGCAAGCTGCAGCATCAGCACTTCCATGTACGCCGCCATCGGCGAGGACTCGACGCTCAGATCGGCGACAGTCTCGCTCCTGATTCCGCGCGCTTCGGCCGCCGTGTAGGCCTGGTGCACCAATCTCCAGTAGTCCGCTCCGAACTCGCGTCGCGCGAGCACGCAGGTCCCGATCGCTTCTCCCGCGCAAGCGAGCACGCGCTGGAAGAGTCGGGGGAGCGAGGGCTCGAGCTCGGGATGCTTGCCTTTCAACGCGGCGGAGAGGAGGCGTCCGTAAGCCCGCAGCATCGCGGCCCACAAGCCGTTCGCCTGAGCGAAGGCTGCGGCGTCGCCATGGTTGAGCGGCAGGGGTTTCCCGGCGAAGCCCCTGGCTTGCTCCGCTTCGGCATGCATGACGGGATAGCGGAGGCGCTCGAGGATCTGCAGGTAGGCCGAATGCCGGGGCGGATGAGCCTCGATCTCCTCGAGCAGCGTCAGAAGCGCGCTGCAGGCATGCGGCATGCCGGCAAGTGCCGCGCGCGCAAGCCAGTCTTCGCAGCTCGTCAAGTCCGCGAGGCGCGGTTCTGCGTCGGGAAGGAAGTCGGTAAGGACCATGGGTCCACCTTCGGGGTCTATTTCTGCGAACTGCGAGCACGTCAATGTACTATGACGCGGTCATAAACACCGGGCAAACCGCTGTTAGGATGTGAAAAAATTGGCAGAGAACAGCGGGAACGTGCGCGTCTTAGACTGCTTCGAAAGTGACGCACTCGAAATCGGCGCCACGATCGATGACCGACGCAAGTCGCAGCTTGCCCGAGCGATCGGTGACCACTTCGATCTCCCGATTCGGCTTGAACCATCCCGCGGGCACGACCAGCGTTTCCGGGGCCTGAAGCGCCGCAACCGCCGGCAGCAGGAAGGCCGGGGCGTATTGCTCGGCCGCGGCACCGGCGCCCGCCGCCCTGATCGCCGCTCCCTGGGGAATCCCGGGAAGGATTTGTACTCCGGCGCGCAATTCGAATTCCACGGAGACCGAGAGCCACTTGACCGTGCAAAGAAGAAAGGCCTTCGCGTCCGCCAGCCGGATCCCGAGCAGCTGCCCGAGTATCAGGCGCGCGTTTGCCGCAGAATCGACTCGCGCAAGGCGCAGCCCGGAGGCACTCTCGTCCTTGATCTGCCAGGTCTCGACAGCGAAATCCGGCGCGGGGCCGGGCTCTTCCTCGTGGCGCGTGGCGACGCGCCCGAGGGTCGCAATTTGCTCGTGCTGCACCCGGGATATCTGTTGGGGGCTTCCGGGCATCACGCGGCCGGTGACGAAGTAATGCACCGCGGCCATCCCCGAGCACATCTGTGCCGTGCCGCTTGCGCTGCGGCGCGGGTGCGCGCGCGATTGCTTGTCCTCGCACCACCGCCGATAGAGCATGGTGAGCAGGTTTTCCGCAAGCGGGGCGGTCACGTCCTCGCCGAGACCGAGCGCCGCAGGGGTCTCGCCCTTGTGCAGCCGGCTGATGCGTTTGCGCACGCTGCTTCCAAGCTCGTGGATGTCGAGAGCGCGGGTACTGTCGCCCACCGGCGTGCGGCGCGAAGCGCCGGCAACGCCCGAAAGATCGACGACGAGCGGTGCGGCGCCGTCGCCGGCGGCCGCAGAGGTGCGCCCGATCGAGATCTTGCGCGTCCAGCGCTCGAGCCAGAGCGAAATGAGCTCGATATGGCGCGGCGTGAGCTTTCCGGGATTGGCGAGATCGATCAGCAGGACCTGCGCGTAGGTTTCCATGCAGGTCGTCTGTTTGCTCTTGTGAGCCGGATGGGCGACTTCTTCTCCGGCCACGCCCTTATCCTCGACGAGCGCATAAGCGCTGTGCAGCAGCTCCCATTCGCGCTCGCGGACATCCTGATAGGCTTGATAGGAGGCGATCATCTTCTGTCCCGTGCACCACAGCACGCGCTGGCCTATCAAGGCCGCACTGGGGCCGGAATCGCCGCCCGCAACCGCTTTCAGGCAATGCTGATACCCGTATGAGAGCGCGTCCCAGAGCGCGTGCACGTTGTCGAGGATCTCTCGCTCCGACTTTGCGAGCGGGGCTGGGCGGCTGGAATATTTCTTGGAATGTTCCTTCTGCACGAAGCTCACCGGCCCGCGCAAGATCTCCAGGATCTTGAGCCGCTCGGCAGGCACGACGTTGTAGGCATTCAACTCGTCGAGCTGCGCGAGGAGGCGAGCGTGGGACAGGCCGACGTTGATCAGGGGCAGTGACTGCAACCACTTCGCGCAGCCGGAAGAATCAGTGAAATCGGGAGCGGCGTCCGGCTTGATGCTCGGTGGATCGAAGCCCGGCATGGGGTCAGTCCAGTCTTCGTCTCAGCGCGGCCGCAAGCGCGCCGCGGTCAGGAGCCCGACGCGGTGGGACGTCCGCGCGCGAAGGCTCGGCCCAGATCGGGCGCGGGAAATGGCGATCGCTCTGGTGGCGCGGAATCACGTGCCAGTGCAGGTGGCGCGTGACGTTGCCGAGGCTCGCAAGGTTGACTTTTTCCGGATCAAGGAGCTCGCGGAGCACGGCCTCGGTTGCGAACACGGCGTTCATGAGCCGGGTGCGCTCGGCAGGCTGGAGGTCGGTCATCTCCTTCACGTGCCGCCCGAGGACTACTCTGCAAAAGCCGGGATAATCCGGATCGTCGACCAGCACAACGCGGCAAAATCCGTCGCGCCAGAGCAGATCCCCGCCCGGGGAGTCGCATAGCTCGCAGGGTTTGTCGGTCAAATTTTTACTCCCCGTCTCCAGGGGCGCCGCGTCGGCGAACCGCCTTGCGCTGCGGCGAAGGATAGCAGAATCAGCGGCGGCTACGCGCTTTCCGGGTTCGACGGCGGCTCGGCCGGGACTGCGTTCTCCGGGAAGATGTCCCGATAACTCGCGTAAAAGCTGGCGAACACGGTAGGGAGCGAGAGCAGGGTAAGAAGCAGTGCGAGGGAGCGCAACACCTGTACCTTTCCCTGCATCAAGACTGCCGCGACGGTGATTGCCACCAGAAAGACGGCCCCGGCCAGTGCGCGTACCGCACCATAGACGAAGAATGCCCGCCAATTCCGCAATACGGCGAAAAAGCTGTAGAACAGAGATTGAGCAGCGCCGATTCGGTTCCATGCGGCGAGCACGGGCGCAAACCAGAAAGCCATCAGCACGGGGGTCGCGGCCAGGGTCGCGACCAGCATCGCGAGCGAAACGCTGCCGTCGCGCAACGCGTCGACGGAAGGCTCCTGGCCGGAGAGGACCCAATGCATGAGCGCGCCCGCGTCCGCAAACGAGGCGACGCCGAGCACCATGACGATGGAGAGGAGGTACAGAACTCCCAGAGCGACCAGTGTGGCCGGTCTGCTTCTGAAACCTGCGAAAAGCAGCGCCGGACGCAGCAAGCCTCCGCGGTCGAGCACCGCGCACATGGCCATGAAGCTGACCGAAAAGGCCGGCAGCAACACGGTGGAGGTGGCGGGGCCCACGTACCGGATCTGGCCGAGAAGCGCAACCGCGATCCAGTATGTGAACACCAGAAACAGCCACATCGGCGGGTTCTTGCGGAAAAGCGCAAAGCCCTTAACGAACCAGGACCAGCCGCTTCTCGCCGGAACGACGCGCATCGCTAGACTTGAAATCCGTTGGTGCTCACCAGCGCCAGTGTGGTCCAGCCGCCGGTTTCAAACAAGGGGG
>DATHJM010000153.1:0-3940 GCA_035489775.1 Burkholderiales bacterium | reverse complement strand
TCGAGAGCCTCTTCGCAACGGTCTTCATCGGAGAAAACGTGTCCCCGGCCATAATGCGCCTCGGCAAAATTGGGCCTGAGCTCAAGAGCCCTGTCGAAGCAGGCAAGGGCTTCGCTGCGCCGGGCCTGCTCGCGATAGATGACGCCGAGATAGTAGTGCGCTTCGGCATAGTCGGGTTTGAGCCGGAGGGCCTCCCGGCAGGAGGCAACGGCCTCGTCCAGCCTGCCTAGTTCCTTCAGGGCGCACCCCATGTTGGCGTGCGCCTCCGGGAAATCGGGCCGGAGCTCGATGGCCCTCCGGTAGCAGGCAAGTGCGTCAGCCGCCTGGCCCTGCTCGGCGAGCATATTGCCCAGGAGATAGTGCGCCACCAGGAAGTTTGAGTCGAGTTCTGTCACGCGCCGCAGGGCGGCTTCCGCCTCGGCCAGCCGTCCCAGCCTCGACAGCACGACCCCGTAGTTATTCCACGCGCCCGCATAGTCCGGCCGCTGCTTGAGCGCCGCTTCCAGCGCGCCGGCCGCGGCGGAAAGATCTCCCCGCGAGTCGTACACGTTGGAGAGCACGACTTGCGCTTCGGGAAAGTCAGGCTTGCGCTCTAGGGCGGCCTTGAGCAGCGGCTCCGCACGCCCCAGATCTCCACGCGCATAGAGCAGGTTGGCGAGATTGTAGTTCGCGTAGGTATCCGCGGCATCGATCACCAGCGCCGCCTCGTATTGCCCTATGGCGGCATCGACGTCACCGGAGGCCTCCAGTCCTATGCCAAGGTTGAGATGCGCTTTCGCATAATCCGGGGCCGCCTGCACGGCTTTGCGATACAGCTCGCACGCCTCGCCCAGTTTGCCGTCCTTCTCCACCTCGTTCCCACGCGCAATCAGGCGATCGCTGGCCTCATTGGGAGAAGACATCCGGCGTTGTCCTTCAGATTACAAATAGATCGAGGAACTCGTTGACCGGCGTCGCTTCCAGGCGGCCTTGGTTCCCGCACACCTCGAGAATCGTCTCGCGTCGTTCCTTCGGAAAGCGGCGGGCGAGGTTGGTGCGGAACTTCGCTTCCAGCAGCGGGACGCCGTCCTTGCGCCGGCGGCGGTGCCCGATGGGATATTCGCAGACAACTTCTTTGAGCTTCTTCCCGTCCTTGAACGTGACGGTGAGCGCGTTGGCGATGGAGCGCTTTGCCGGGTCGTGGTAGTCGCGTGTGAACTTCTTGTCCTCGACGCAGACCATTTTCGCGCGCAGCGTGTCGATGCGCTTGTCCGAGGCTACGTCGTCCTCGTAGTCGGCGGCGGTGAGCCGGCCGTGGATCAGAGGCACGGCGATCATGTACTGGATGCAGTGGTCGCGGTCGGCCGGGTTGTTGAGCGGGCCCTTCTTGTCGATGATGCGGATCGCCGCTTCATGGGTGCGGATCGTGATCTTCCTGATGTCCTCGACCTCGCGGCCGAGCTCTTTCAGCTCGCCGTGCAGCGTCATCGCGCACTCCGCCGCGGTCTGCGCGTGAAATTCGGCCGGGAAGGAGATCTTGAACAGCACGTTTTCCATCACGTAGGAGGCGTATCGCCGCTGAAACCGGAAAGGCTTGCCGCGAAAGAGCACGTCGTAGAAGCCCCAGGTCCTCGCGCTCAGCACCGAGGGATAGCCCATCTCGCCGGTCCTGGCGATGAGCGCGAGGCGCACCGCGCGCGAAGTCGCGTCGCCCGCCGCCCAGGACTTGCGCGAGCCGGTGTTGGGAGCGTGGCGGTAAGTCCTCAGGCTCTGGCCGTCCACCCAGGCGTGGGAGACGGCGTTGACGATCGCTTCGTGCGAAAGGCCCAGCAGGTTCGAGACGACCGCGGTGGAGGCGACCTTCACCAGCACGACGTGATCGAGGCCGACGCGGTTGAAGCTGTTCTGGAGCGCCATCACGCCCTGGATCTCGTGCGCCTTGATCATCGCGGTGAGCACGTCGCGCACGACGAGCGGCGTGCCGTTGCGGGACAGCCAGTCTGCGACCGCGAGAATCCCGCCGAGGTTGTCCGAGGGGTGGCCCCACTCCGCGGCGAGCCAGGTATCGTTGAAATCGAGCCAGCGGATCGCCGCGCCGATATTGAAGGCCGCCTGCACCGGATCCAGCTCGAAGCGCGTGCCGGGTACGCGCGCGCCCTTGGAGACCGTCGTTCCCGGAACGAGCGGCCCGAGAAGCTTGGTGCACGCGGGATACTCGAGCGCTTCCAGGCCGCATCCGAGCGTGTCCATCAGGCACAGCCGCGCGGTGTTGTAGGCCTCGGCGCTCTTTATTTCGTGCTTGACGACGTAATCGGCGATGTCAACGAGAACCTTGTCCGGTTTGGGCCGGACATTTGAAACAAGCCTCGACATCATTACTCTTTTTTGACGGGAGCCCCTTCATTGGGCATGTCGGTCGGCTGGATCCCCGGCCCGCCGGACGGTGGGGCATTCTGCTCACCGGGTGGCGGAGCATTGGGCTCGCCCGCGGGCGGAACGCCTTGTTGCAGCTGTATCACGGCGCCCGGAACGCCCGACGGCGGAAGCCGCAGGCAGCGGTAGGTCGTGCCCGCGCGCCTCAGCTCCATCGAAGCGGTCTTGGACTTCGATGTACCCTGCGGACGCACCATGAACGCCTCTCCCTTGGACGGGCTGATCTTCCACCATCCGTCGGCGTCCGCGGTGACGTCCGAACTCCCGTAGACCTCCCGGGTGAATCCGTCGACGTCGAGAGCGAAGGCTGCTTTGTCCGGCGTCTTGGCCGAGGCGGTGTCGACGTAAAGGATGGGCGGCTTGTTCCTGTAATTCACACCGGGTTGCCGGCACTCCCAGGTTCCCACCATGTCCTCGGAGGGCGCCGCGGCGGCGGCCCCGGCGCAACATAGGGCAATAGTGGCGAAGGTCAGCTTCTTCATTTCCATCTCCTTGCGGGGCGGCGCACTCAGCTGCGATCCCGCAATGGTACCCATTTCCGGTCTTCGGGGCCGGTGTAAGTGGCGCCCGGGCGGATGATTTTACCGTCGATTCGCTGCTCGATGACATGCGCCGACCAGCCCGAGGTGCGCGAGATGACGAAAATCGGAGTGAACATCGCCGTGGGCACGCCCATCCTGTGATAGGAGACCGCACTATACCAGTCCAGATTGGCGAACATCTTTTTTTCCCGCTGCATCACCTGCTCGAGCCGTTCCGCGATATCGAAGAGCTTCATGTCCTTTTGAGTTTTCGACAGGCGCCGAGCCACTTCCTTGATGACCTGGTTGCGCGGATCGCCCGTGGTGTAGACCGGGTGGCCGAAGCCGATGACGATTTCCTTGTTGCGCACCCGGCGCACGATGTCCGCTTCGGCCTCCCCGGCGTCCGCGTAGCGCGACTGCACCTCGAAAGCGAACTCGTTCGCTCCGCCGTGCTTGGGACCGCGCAGTGCGCCTATGCCTCCGCAGATCGCGGAGTAGATATCCGATCCGGTGCCCGCGATCACCCGGGCGGCGAAAGTCGAGGCGTTGAACTCGTGCTCGGCATAGAGGATGAGCGAGGTGTGCATCGCGCGCACCCACTCGGCCGACGGCGGCTTCCCGTGCAGCAGGTGCAGGAAATGCCCGCCGATTGAATCGTCGTCGGTCTGGACCTCGATCCTCTTTCGTCCGCGGCTGTAGTGATGCCAGTAGAGAAGCATTGAGCCGAGCGAAGCCATCAGCCGGTCGGCGATGTCCTGCGCGCCCGGCATGGCGTGATCTTCCCTTTCGGGCTCCACGGTCCCCAACACGGAAACGCCGGTGCGCATCACGTCCATCGGGTGCGCTGAAGCGGGAATCGCTTCGAGTGCCGACTTGACGTTCTCCGGCAGTCCGCGCAACGATTTGAGCTTGGTCTTGTAGCCGGCGAGCTCCGCGGCGGTCGGCAACTTCTCGTGAACGAGCAGGTAGGCGACTTCCTCGAACTCGGCAGAGTCGGCGAAATC
>DATHJM010000152.1:0-2676 GCA_035489775.1 Burkholderiales bacterium | reverse complement strand
GCTTGCGGCAGCGTCGTCGATCTTTTCTCCGAAAAAAAACTCAATCACCACACGACGGTGACGGGCGGCGTGCTCGCGGCCGAGTCGGGGCGGGTGCTTTCGGAATTCTTCGCTGCGCGTCGCAATGCCGGGAATTGAAATTTCGATTCCGGAGCAGGGCCTGAGGCTTCTCGACGACGGACGGGAGGTCCGGCGCTACCTCGTCTCGACCTCGCGCAACGGCCCGGGCGAGCGTGAGGGAAGCTTCTGCACCCCGCGCGGCGAGCATATCGTGCGGGCGAAAATCGGCTCGGGACGGCCTTTGAATACGGTGTTTGTGAGACGCCGCCCGACAGGGGAGATCTGGACGCCGGAATTGGCCGAGCGCTTTCCCGGCCGCGACTGGATCCTCACGCGCATCCTGTGGCTCTCGGGCTGCGAGCCCGGCCGCAACCGCCTGGGCGACGTGGACACCATGCGGCGCTACATCTACATCCACGGCAGCCCGGATGCAGTCGAAATGGGAAAGCCGGGATCGATCGGGTGCATACGCATGCGCAGCCGGGATATCGCGGAGCTTTTCGAGCTCGTGCCGCCGGGAACCGAGGTCAGCATCGCCGCGTAGGGAACGATCCATGGCAAAAAGAGTTACCCTGATAGTTCACTTCCACCCCGAGTCCAACTGAAGAGCATTGCAAATGGCCAAGCCCAACTATGCGTTCGCCAAGCGTCAGAGAGATCTCGCCAAAAAGCAGAAGCAGGAAGAAAAGCGGCGGCGGAAAACCGAAGCACAGCAGCCGCCGGCCGAGGAGGACCCGCCCCAGCCGCCCGTGGATGAGACGAAGGCGGTCTGATCTCCTCGATCCGCTATGCAGCGAGGGTGCTCGCCAGGCCGCGAAGCACGGCGGACGGATCGCGCTCGACGATGTCGCCGTGCGAGACGATGATGCGGTTCAGGCTGCGGAGGCGTGACCAGGTTTCGAACTGGGCGCGGAGGGCGGGCTTGTCTTTGATCTTGAAGCGGCGGACGACGGAGGCGATTTGCGGCTCGGGGCCGGTGAGGCCCGTGACGCGGTACAGCAAGCCGCCTAAGCCGGGGCGATGGTCGACGTTCCAGATCAGGTCGTTGATGACGAGCGTGGTGCCGCTGGAGGTTTCGACGACGAGCGCCGCTTCGTGGCCTTCGGTGCCGGGCACCGTCACGTAGCTGACGCCCGGGTCATGGAAATCGGCGTGGGTGGCGTCGACTTGCACGACTTTCTGCGCTTTCGCCCGAGCGCCTTCAGGAGCGATGACGCGCAGCGCAGGGTAGCGCTCTTTCCAGATCTTCGCGTCCATGCGGTGAATGTCGCTCGGGACGATCAGGAAGCCGGGCGTGCCGAACGCCTCGAGCGCCTGCATCTCGGGCTCGTCGAGCGCTATCGCGCTGAAGATGACGAGCCGCGCGTCTTTCAGGCGGATCACGGTCATGCGCCGCGGGAAGGCCCCGAACGGCATGGGCAGGTCGCCGACGACGGTGAGCAGCTTGTCGTCCAGCTTCGAGACCTTGCCGTGCGGCATAACGGTCCACTTCTTGAACGGTTTAGCCATCGAGTTCCCCTTTATGGTTCTTTCCAGCGAGAGTGAATTTGATATGGTAGAGCATGTTTCCGCTTCGCATTCGGAGAATCGAGGATCAATCATGAAGACTCAGCGGCTTCTCATTGTGCTCACTATCGTGAATCTGGCGCTTCTGTTTTTCACGCTGGCGCAGGTACGTTCGGCGGTCGCCGAAGGCGTCCCGCCGGTGCTGCGAGGTCGCGCGCTCGAAATCGTCGATGAGCGGGGCCGGGTTCGGGCATCGCTCAATGTATTGCCGGCAAAGGCACCGTCGAACGGTGAGACGTACTCCGAGACGGTGTTGTTGCGGCTGATCACCGAGCGCGGGCGCCCGTCGGTCAAGATCGGCGCGTCGGAGGAGGCCGCAGGAGTGAGCTTCGCCGGCCCCTCGGGCACGAAGAGCACCTACGTGATACTGGAGGCGAAAGGCACGGCCAGCTCATTGAGATTGAAGAACGAGGATGGCCGGGAGCAGATCGTCAAGCCGTAACGGAACCACGCGAGGAGGATCCATGCTGCAAAACGCCCCGATGTATTCATATATACCGGCGAAGGATGTCGCTCGCGCGCGTAAATTCTACGAGGTAAAGCTGGGCTTCAAGCCCGGGCGGGAGGTGGCGGGCGGCGTAGTCTACGAGTTCGCCAAAGGCACCGGATGCTTCCTGTATCCGACACCGAACGCCGGCACCTCCCGGGCGAGCCAGGCGTTCTGGCAGGTCGATGACATCGAACGGGAGGTCGCGGAGCTGAAGGCGCGCGGCGTGAAGTTCGAGATGTACGACATGCCGGAGATGCACGAGAACGGCATCTCGACCGCCGGCGGCGCCAAGGCTGCGTGGTTCAAGGACACGGAAGGAAACATCATGGCGCTGGTCCAGAGCGTCTGATGCCCTTCAAGAGCAAGGCACAGCGCCGGAAGTTCGCGGAGCTCCTGGTGAACGGCAAGATCTCGCCCGAGACGTACGAAGAGTGGAATCGCGAGACCGGGCGGGCCAGGCTGCCGGAACGCGTGAAGCCTGCCTCGAAACGCCGTCCCAGGCCGAAGAGCAGGCCCAAGCCCCGTGCAAAGCGGCGGTCGAGGTGACTCGTCTACGATAG
>DATHJM010000151.1:0-2385 GCA_035489775.1 Burkholderiales bacterium | reverse complement strand
ACTCATCTTGCCGTGGAGCGCAATGTCGCCGCCTCCACCCAGAACCAGGCGCTGTCGGCGATCCTCTTCCTGTATCGGAATGTCCTGGAACAGGAGCTGGAATGGGTGGAGGGATTCGAGCGGCCCAAACGGCCGGCGAGGCTTCCGGTCGTGCTGACCTCGGAGGAAGCCCGAGCGGTGCTGGGCCAGCTTGAAGGCGCGAAGTGGTTGATGGCTAGTCTCTTGTACGGCTCCGGACTGCGTCTGATGGAATGTCTGCGTCTGCGCGTCAAGGATATCGATTTCGGCTACGGGCAAATCCTGGTGCGCGACGGCAAGGGGGCGAAGGACCGCGTAACGGTGCTGCCGGGAACGCTGACGGAGCCGCTCAAGGCGCATCTGGACAAAGTGCGCGCCCTGCACCAACGCGATCTGGAAGCCGGTTACGGCGAGGTTTCGCTGCCGTATGCGCTGGAGCGCAAATATCCCCGCGCACCGCGCGAGTGGGCCTGGCAGTACGTATTCCCGTCACGCAAACTGTCGAGCGATCCTCGCAGCGGCGCAATCCGCCGCCATCATCTGGACGAGGACGTTCTGCAAAGGGCGGTGAAGGCAGCGGCGCGCATTGCAGACGTGCGCAAACCGGTGAGCTGTCATGCCTTCCGCCACTCGTTCGCGACTCATTTGCTGGAAGCCGGGTACGACATTCGCACGGTGCAGGAACTGCTCGGGCATTCCGATGTTTCCACGACAATGATCTACACCCACGTGATGAATAAGGGCGGCCGCGGCGTGAAAAGCCCGCTCGACCGTGCGGAGCAACCGCTTGCGCGGTACCTCACGGCGAATTCGGCGTGAGAGGGGAACGGGCGATTCCTGTCTTCGCCTCCAGCTCCTCCCAGCGCGCAAGGAGCTGCGCCAGCTCCGCCTCGATCGCGGCATGGCGCAGCTGCAGTCCTTTGACCTCGCCCGCCCGGTCTCGATACAGCGCGGGATCGGCGAGCTTGCCGGCGATTTCCTCTTGCTCGCGTTCCAGCGCTTGGAGTCTGGCCGGCAATTCGGCGAGCTCGCGGCCCTCCTTGTAGCCGAGCTTGGCCTTGCCGGGCGCGCGTCGACCGCGCGGCTCAAGCGTCCCGGATTTCTGCTTTGCGGATTGGGTAGTCGATTCTTGCCTGGTCTTCGAGCGCACGCGCTGCCAGTCGCTGTAGCCGCCGGCATATTCCTTCCATTCGCCCCCGCCTTCGCTCGCGATGGTCTGGGTCACGACGTTGTCGAGAAATTCGCGGTCGTGGCTCACCAGGAACAGCGTGCCCGCGTATTCCTGCAGCAGGGATTCCAGCAGCTCCAGCGTTTCGATATCCAGATCGTTGGTCGGCTCGTCCAGCACCAGCACGTTGGCGGGCCGGCTGAAGAGGCGCGCGAGCAGCAGGCGGTTGCGCTCGCCGCCGGAGAGTGATTTCACGGGCGCCCGGACCCGCTCCGGCGGGAAGAGAAAATCCCCGAGGTAGCCGATCACGTGTTTCTTCACGCCGTTTACTTCGACATGATCGCTGCCCTGGCTGATGGTTTCGCCGAGCGTCGCTTCTTCGTCGAGCGCCTCGCGGAACTGGTCGAAATAGGCGACGCTTAACTTGGTGCCGCGGTGCACCTTGCCGGAATCCGGCCGGATTTCTCCGAGGATCAGCTTGAGCAGCGTGGTCTTGCCGCTGCCGTTCGGGCCGATCAGCCCGACCTTGTCGCCGCGCAGGATACGGCAGGTGAATTTCTTCACCACCTGCTTGTCGCCGTAGTGTTTGCCGACTTCTTCGAGATCCGCGACCAGGCGGCCCGAGCGCTCGCCTTCGGCGAGCTCGAGGCCGACCTTGCCGACGCGGTCGCGACGCGCCGCGCGCTCCAGGCGCAGCGCCTCCAGGCGGCGCACCCGTCCTTCGTTCCTCGTGCGGCGCGCCTCGATGCCCTTGCGGATCCAGACTTCCTCCTGCGCGAGGACCTTGTCGAACTTGCGCTGATGCACGGCCTCGGTTTCGAGCGCTTCCATTTTCTTTTGCTGATAGGCGCTGAAGTTGCCAGGGTAAGCGCTCAAGCGGCCGCGGTCGAGCTCGACGATCCGCAATACGACCGAATCGAGGAAGCGCCGGTCGTGCGTGACGACCAGCACGCTGCCGGGGAACGCAAGCAGGGTCTCTTCCAGCCATTCGATCGCGGTGAAATCGAGATGGTTGGTCGGCTCGTCGAGCAGGAGAAGGTCGGGCGCCATGACGAGCGCTCGCGCCAACGCCACGCGCTTCTTCAGCCCGCCCGAGAGATCCGAAACGAGGTCGTCTTCTAGGAGCTGCAGGCGGCTGAGCGTGGCTTCGATCCTGTGCTGAAGGCTCCAGCCGTCGCTCGCATCGAGGGCCTCCTGCA
>DATHJM010000150.1:0-5966 GCA_035489775.1 Burkholderiales bacterium | reverse complement strand
AGGAATTTCAGCTTGTTGTCGAAATTGATATTTCTCAGTAGGATGGGTGAAGAATCGGAGAGAAGGCCGTGCTTGCCGCGCATGAATTTGCGGCCGGTGACGCGGGACAAGGACTGGGTGTTGTTCATCACGGATTCTCCTGTCGGGCGAAAATATCTCTCTCGCCCCGGGACGCGCTGTGCGCCAGCGCACATAAGAAGGTGTTTTCACCTTCTCCCGGTCGTTTTTCTCCCGGCGGAGGTGACGGGATTCCGACTTGCGGCCCCGCTTCACCCGGAGCCTGCGGTCTTGCGGTGCAGTTGCCCCTCGTACAACGCCCGCACGGTCTCGATCGCGTCGGCGGCGCTCTTGTCCTCGCGGTAGCGCTTGACGCGCGCGAAGCGCAGGGCGAAGCCGCCAGGATAAGTCGAGCTTTGCTGGATTTCGTTGAACGCGATCTCGGCGACGAGTTCCGGCCGCACGTGCACCACGTGGCCCTCGCGCGAGACTTCCAGGGCGAGCAGCCGCTCGGTCTGCCAGGCGAGCATCTTGTCGGTCATGCCTTTGAAGGTCTTGCCGAGCATGACGAAGCCGCCGGTGGCGGGATCGAGCGCGGCGAGGTGCAGGTTGGAGAGCCGGCCCCTGCGGCGGCCGCTGCCCCATTCGGCCGCGATGACGGCGAGATCGAGCGTGTGCGCCTCCTTGATCTTGAGCCAGCCGGCGCCGCGGCTTCCGGCTTCGTACGGGGCCTGGAGCGATTTCGCCATGACGCCTTCGTGGCCGCGCGCGAGCGCCTCGTCGTAGAAGGCTTGCGCGGCGTCCCGATCGCCCGTCACGAGGCGCGCGATGACGAGATTCGCCGGCACAAACCGCGCGAGCGCGTCGAAGCGCTCCCGCGCGGGTCTCGGGGTGAGATCCCCACCCTCGGCGAGCAGGCAGTCGAAGAAAAAGACGCTGAGCGGATGCCTCGCGCGCAACGCCTCCACGTCGAGCCTGCGCCCGAAGCGGCGCATGGTTTCCTGGAAAGGATAGGGCGTGCCCTCGGGCCGCAGCGCGATCGTTTCGCCGTCGAGGATCAATTCGCGCGCCGGCATGTCTCGCAGCGCCGCGACGATCTCAGGCACGGCGGAGGTGACTTCGTTCAGGCTTCGCGTGTAGACGCGGATTTCGCCGCCCGACTTGTGCGCCTGCACGCGCGCGCCGTCGAGCTTCCACTCGAAGGCCGCCGTGCCCAGGCGTTCGATCGCGCCGGCGACATCCTCGGCGGCTTGAGCGAGCATCGGCTGAACCGGCTGGAACACCCTGAGCGCAAAGCGCGCAAGGCCCGCTTCGCCTTCGGCGAGCGCGGCTTCGGCGATTGCGGGAAGGCCGCCCGCCCGCATCGCCGCCGAGCGCACCCGCGCCGCCGGGAGCTCCGCCGCTTTCGCGATGGCGTCGAGCATGATCCCTTCGAGCGCGCCCTGGCGCAGCTCGCCGAGCAGCAGCCGCGCGAGAAAATCTTGTTCGGGCGCGCTCGCGCGGGCGAAAAGCTCCGCGAGCAGGCGCGAACGCCCGGCGGCGGAGCCTTCTCCCTTGACCTGCGCGAGGCGCGTGAGCGCGTCGTCGACTTGCGCAAGCGTGAGCCGGGGCGCGCTTGCGGGCGTCGCGGCGAGCGCGTCTTTCAGCGTCGCGTAGCCGATGCCGATCCTGCCCTGGCGCGTGTCGCCGCTGAGATACGCCACGCCCACGGCGATTTCGGACGCATCGAGCCGTCGCAGGCACTGCGCGAGCGCGTCGATTTTCGCGAGGCGGCTGCGCGTCCCGGCGACGCGCTCGGAGGCGGCGAGCAATTCGGCGAGAAGCATTCAAGCCCTTCGCGATAAGATGGCGGCCCGTCGATCCGTCCCAGCCAAGTGATCCCAATCGTAATCCCCAGCGTCGCCCGGCTCAAGGAGCGGGTCGGCGAGGAGGTCGCCGTGACAGACTGGTTCACCGTGAGCCAGGAGCGCATCGACGCCTTTGCCGGCGCGACGGAGGATCACCAGTGGATCCACGTCGACCGCAGGCGCGCGGCGGAGGAATCGCCTTACGGGACGACCGTAGCGCACGGCTTTCTCACGCTGTCCCTGCTGCCGCACCTGATCGGGCAGGCAATCGAGATCCAGGGCATGCGCCTGGGGATCAACTACGGCCTGAATCGCGTGCGCTTCACCGGCCCCGTGCCGGCGGGCTCGCGCGTGCGCGCGCGCTTCCGGCTGGCAGCCGTCGAGGACATCGACCGGGGCGTGCAGCTGACGTGGAACGTCACCGTCGAGCGGGAAGGCGAGACGAAGCCGGTTCTTGTCGCAGAGTGGATCACGCGCCGGCACAACTAGCCGGGTGCGCGGGCTTTGCAGCCGATCGGTTCAGAAACGCTGTGAGCTCCGACGCGACTTCGTTCTGGCGTCCGACCCACAGGTGCCCTCCGGTAGGAAAGCTCAGGAAACGCGCCCCCGGAATGCGTTCCGCAGCCGAGCGGCTGCTCGGGTAAGTCCCGAACAAATCGTCCTCGATGCCGATGACGAGCGTGGGACTCGCGATTCGCTCCAGTTCGTGACGCGGGGACGAAGCGACGATCACCAGGTCGTTCCACAGGCCTTTGCGGCGCCGGCTGAGCGGCAGGCTGCCCCGCGCAATCCGCAGGATGCGTTCCCGTTCTTCGCTCGAGGCATTCTCGAAATCGCGGACCGGAGTGGCGAAGACTCTTTCCAGCATGGTGTCCCGCGCGAGCTTCATATTGAGCCAGAAAAAGAAATCCGATCCGACGATCCAGTCGAACATCAGGGAAGGCGACGCGGCCGGGTGCGCTTGCGCGCCCGGCGGAAAGAAAGCCGGAACGAGGAGGACCATCGCCGAACAACGCCTGGCGTGCCGCAGGCAGAATTCGATCGTCGAGGGCGCGCCCGCCGAGCCCCCGAGGATCGCCGCCCCGGGTAGTTTCAAAGCGTCGAGCAGGCAGGCGTGCGCGTCGGCCTGTGCCGCGGGCGATGCGTCGGCGGGCATGGGGGTGCGCAGGTATCCGAATCTCGACATCGCGATCACGGTGAAGCCGCGCTCGGCCAATGGGCGCCCGAATTCCAGGCCCTGGTCGAAACCGCCGCCTGCGCCGTGCACCAGGAGCACCGGCGCGCCCTTGCCGATGACGGCGTACTCGATCCGTCCGCAGGGGGAATCGACGACTTCGCTGCCCGAGGAGACCCGGGCTTCGGCGGCGCCGAGCTCGTCCCTATAGCCGAAATACGTGAACAGGGCCAACCCTGCCAGGACGGCGGCAGGAATGCCCAGGACCACGCTTCGCTGGATATTCATCGGCGATGAACGTATCCCATTGTAGTCAAGCGCGCCAGATACCATATTGGTGAATTCACTTCCCGACAGGACCCGCATACCAATGTGGGAAGCATGGGCTCTCGCTGCACTCGCCGTTCTCGTCTGGCTGTGGTTCGACAGCATGCGGGCGCGCGAGCACGCGCTCGCGGCGGGCTCGCTCGCCTGCGATCGCAACGGCCTGCAATTCCTCGACCAGACGGTGGAGTGCGTATCGCTTCGCCCGGCGCGCGACGGGAACGGGCGCGCGGCCCTGCGGCGCGTGTACCGGTTCGAATTCTCCGACAACGGCGACAACCGGCGCGCCGGCAGCATCGTCATGATGGGTGGCGAGGTAGAATCGCTCACCATGGAACCGTTCCTGTTGCAGTGAGTCTTCTGCGGTGAATCATGCAGAAATGGGTCGAAGGCACGGTTGTCAACCAGAAGCGCTGGACGCAGACCCTGTTCTCGCTGCAGGTGGAGGCCGACGTCGCGCGGTTCGAGGCGGGGCAGTTCGCCAAGCTCGCGCTCGCGGTGGAGGGCGAGATGGTCGCGCGCCCGTACTCGTTCGTGAACGCGCCGGACGAGCGTCCGCACGAGTTCTATTACGTGACGCTGCCGGACGGGCCGCTCACGCAGAGGCTGCCCAGGCTGGAAGCGGGGGACACGATTTACCTTGCGCCGCGGCCGGCGGGGTTCCTCGTGCTCTCGGAAATTCCGGACGGCGAGAACCTCTGGCTGATGTCCACCGGAACGGGGGTCGGCCCTTTCCTTTCCATCCTGAAGACCGAAGGTCCCTGGCAGCGATACAAGCAGGTGGTCCTGGTTCACGCGGTGCGTCATGCCGGGGAGCTGACCTACCGCGACAGTATCGAGCGGCTGCTCGGCGAGCACCGGGAGCAGATGCGCGTGGTCTCGTTCGTGAGCCGGGAAAATAAACCGGGCGCGATCCAGGGACGCATCCCCCTCGCGATCGAGGAGGGCCGACTGGAAGCCGCTGCGGGCGTGGGGTTGTCTGCAAAGACCTCCCGGGTCATGATCTGCGGCAACCCGGAGATGGTGGCGGACACGAGCGAAGCGCTCGCGCGGCGCGGCATGAAGAAGCACCGGCGCCGCGAGCCGGGCCATATCGCGGTGGAGAACTACTGGTGAAGAAGACTTCGCTTGGCTTGCTGCTTGCGATCGGCGCGCCGGCGCTCGCTGCCTGCAGCATGACCCGTGTCGCGTATGACAACGCCGACACCATGCTGCGCTTCATGGTGCCGAGCTATATCGACCTGGACGCCGCGCAGGCCGATGACCTGACGCCGCGCATCGTGCGATTTCACCAGTGGCACCGGTCGAGCGAGCTTCCGGCGTACGCAGCCTTGCTGCGGAGCGCGAGCCAGCGCGCGGGCAAGGGAATCACGGCAGAGGACGTCGCGTGGGGGCTCGCCGTTGTGCGCTCGCGCTACCGCAAGTTCGCGGCGAAAGCGGCCGAGGACGCCGCGCCTGTGCTCGCGACGCTCGGGCCCGCGCAGCTCGCATCGCTCGAGCGCAAGTTCGCCGAAAACAACGAAAAATACGCGAAGAAATTCCTTTCTTCGGACGACAAGGAGCGGCGGCGCAGTCAGCTGAAGCGCATGCTCGAGCGCTTTCGCGATTTTGCCGGGGATCTGTCGCCGGACCAGGAGGCCCGCATCGAACGCTTCGCGCTCGATCACGAGCGCCACGTCGCGCTGCGCTACGAGGAACGCCAGCGCTGGCAGCGCGATTGCGTCGCGGCGCTCAAGGCTGAGCGCAAACCCGAGGAGCTCGGCAGGCAGCTCGTCGAGATGTTCCGCAAGCCGGAGCTGCGTCGCTCCGAGGAGTTCATTCGAGAGGACAAGCGCTGGGACGAAGACCTGGGACAACTCATCGTGGACCTCGACAGGTCGCTGTCGCCGAAGCAGCGCGCGCACGTGGTCAGGCGGCTTTCCGACTACGCCGAGGATTTCACCGTTCTCTCCGGAATGGGCAAGGAGGCCGCGTGAGCCCACCCCGGCTTTTGAACGGCCTGGCCGCGCTGATGCTGTTCGCGGCCTGCAGCGCGGCTTGGGCCGCAGGGGGCGAGCTCAAGCCCTGGAGCGGCGGCGCGACGCCGTCCCTCGCGCTGCGCGATCTTCAGGGCAAGGAGCACAAGCTCGCCGATTACCGGGGCAAGGTCGTGGTGCTCAATTTCTGGGCCACCTGGTGCGATCCCTGCCGCGAGGAGATGCCTTCCATGCAGCGGCTGCAGGACAAGCTCGCGGGCAAACCCTTCGCGATCCTCGCGGTCGACTACGGCGAGGGCGCGCCGCGGATCAACGACTTCCTGAAGAAGGTCCCGGTGCGCTTCACGGTGCTGCTGGACCGGGACACCTCCGCCGCGACGGCGTGGAAAGTGAAGGTGCTGCCCACGACTCTGGTGCTCGACCCGGAGCAGCGGATCCGCTATTCGGTGGTCGGCGACCTCGAGTGGGACTCACCTGCCGTCGAGAGCGCGATCAGGAAGCTCCTGCCGCCCGGTTGAAGCGCGACCGCGCGCCCTCTTGCATATAATGGGGCCCACGTCCGAACCCCACCGAACATTCGCAGGAGGATTCCATGGATAGACGTTCGTTCCTGAAGGCCGGCGCTCTGGTCCCGGCAGCGGCAGCTCT
>DATHJM010000149.1:0-6955 GCA_035489775.1 Burkholderiales bacterium | reverse complement strand
GTCCGCATCGTGGGCCGAGCGCACCACGCGCTCGAGGTTGTGGCAGCCGACGCAGTTGAGCAGGAGCCCCTTCTGCTGGTCGGTGCCGGGGACGCTCGCCATCCATTCGCCGTTGGAGAGCTGCGCGGCGAGGTCGGCGGTCTTCCTGAGCTTGAGGTCGAGCGTGGCGGTCTTGCCCGCGGTGACGTCGGTCGCGCCGGGGCCGTCGAGATCGTAGCCGACGGCGCGGATGCGAATCGCGTAGCGGCCCGGCTCGAGCTTCGCGGACGGGAAGCTGTAGCGCCCCTGAGCGTCGCTGACCACGGTGAGGGTGACGGTCGAGCCCGCCTTCTTCGCGCTCACCAGCACGCCTTCCATGGCGCCTTCTTCGGCGGAAGTGACTTTGCCGGCGATCGCGGCTTGCGCAAACGCGCCGGAAGAAACTGCGGCGAGCGCGGCGCTCAAAACCGCCGCGGCGGCGAGTGAATGTGTTGCAGAGCGCATGTGCGCCTCCCGGGGGATGTTTTTGAAAACGGCCAGGTGAATCCTACTCCCGCATTCCCGAAAAAGTAAGCCGGGGAAGCGGTGTCTTGCGGTATCAGAGCCTTCAGCGCAGGATGGCGGTTTCGCCAATTCGCCCAACCCCAGGAGGCAGGCATGCTGAAATCGCTCGAGGAATTCAAAAACTTCGCTTTCAAGGGCAACCTGATCGACCTCGCCGTGGCCGTGATCCTCGGCGTCGCGTTCGGCAAGATCATCGATTCCCTGGTCAAGCACATCATCATGCCGTTCGTCGGGATGATGCTCCCGGGCGATCAGGGCTACCTCGGCTGGAAGTTCGCGGTGGGCGCGAAGGAAGTCCCCTACGGGCTTTTCCTCGGCGAGGTGGTGAACTTCCTGATCGTCGCGATCGTGCTCTACATCTTCATCGTGAAGGTTGTAGGCTACCTGATGAAAGCAAAGGAGGCCGCGCCGCCTCCCCCGTCGAAGACGGAAGTGCTGCTCGCCGAGATCCGCGATCTGCTCAAGGCGCGAGCCTGAGGCCGGCGGGAACTACTCCGCTTTCACCCCGATCGCCCTCACCAGCTTCCCCCACTTCTCCACTTCGCCGGCGCGATAGGCGCGCGCTTCGGCCGGCGAGGCGCTCGCCTCCGCGTCGATCCCGATGTTCGCGAGCTGTTCTTTCAGCTGCGGGTTCTGCGCGATTTTCACGAGCGCGGCGTGGAGGCGCTTGACGACCTCCTCGGGCGTGCCGGCGGTGGAGAGGATCGCGTACCAGGTCCACACGTCGAATCCCGGCAACCCGCTCTCCGCCAGCGTCGGCGTGCCTGGGGCGAACGCCGAGTGCCTCGCGCCGGTGAGCGCGAGGAGCCTGAGCTTCCCGGACTTGGCGAGCGGCACCACGTTCGCGACCGGCGCGAAGCTCATGTCGACCTGCCCCGATACGAGGTCGGTCATCGCGAGTGCCGCGCCCTTGTAAGGCACGTGCACGAGGTCCACGCCCGCCATCTGCTTGAAGAGCTCGGCCGCGAGGTGCAGCGAGGAGCCGTTGCCCGACGAGGCATAGGTGAGCTTGCCGGGCTGCGACCTGGCGAGCGCGATCAGCTCCTTCACGTTCGCCGCGGGAACGCCCGGGTGCAGCGCGAGCGCGCTGTTGCCGGTGGCGACCAGGCTCACCATGTCGAGGTCGCGCACCAGGTCGAAGGGAAGCTTCGCATAGAGCGCGGGATTGACGGCGCTGGGGCCGGTCGAGCCGAGCGTGAGCGTGTAGCCGTCGGGCGCGGCGCGCGCCACCGCCTCGGCGGCGAGATTGCCTCCGGCGCCGGTGCGGTTCTCGACGATGAAAGGCTGGCCGAAGGCCTCGGCGAGGCGCGCGCCGTAGGCGCGCGCGATGATGTCGTTCGGACCGCCGGGGGCGAATCCGACCATGACGCGCACGGGGCGCGAGGGCCAGGATTGCGCTGGCGCGGCAGCGCTGTTGAGCGCCAGCGCACCCGCCAGCAGCGCGAGCACGCCCCATCGCTTCGTTGCGTCCGCCCTCATGTCCATTCCTCGCTAGTCCGGCACGATGGCGTTGCGGCGGATCACCGCGTCCCAGGCGGCTCTTTCCTTTTTCAGGTGAGCGGCGAAGAGCTCCGGCGTGTCGAATACCGGGATCAGGGTTTCGTGCTCGAGCTTTTCCGCCAGCGCGGGCGATTTCATCGCGCGCGCGATCTCCGCGCTCATTCGCTTCACGATCTCAGGCGGCGTGCCCGCCGGCGCGACCACGCTGAACGAGCTGTAGATTTCCAGGCCCGGAAACCCGGCCTCGGCGAACGTCGGCACCTTGGGCAGCTGGGGGGCGTGCTCGATGATCGCGAGCGGGATCAGCCTCCCCGCCCTGATGTGCGCGAGCGCAACCGCGGCGTCGGGGAAGGCGAAATCGAGCTGGCCGCCGAGAAGAGAAGGCATCATGTTGCCGATGCCCTTGAAGGGCACGTGCAGGAACTTCGCGCCCGAAACCTCCTCGAGCATGCGGATGCCGAGATAGGTCGGGCTTCCCGTTCCCGCGGATCCGAACGAAAATTTCCCCGGCTCGCGCTTGCCGAGCGCGACCAGCTCCGCGAGCGTCCTTGCGGGGACCGAAGGGTGAACGCAGATCACCAGCGGCGCGACGACGCCTCGCGCCACCGGCACGAAGTCACGCTCCGTGTTGTACGCGAGGCTCTTGTACAGGCTCGGGTTGACCGCGATCGCCGGGTTCGCGGAGACGAGGAAGGTGTAGCCGTCGGGCGCCGACTTCGCCGCGGCTTCGGCGCCGATGTTGCCGCTCGCGCCCGGCCGGTTGTCCACTATGAATTGCTGCTTGAGCGACTCGGAAAGCGCCTGCGCGAGCTGGCGCGCGTACAGGTCGGTGCCGCCGCCGGGCGACGAGGGCACGATGAACTTGACCGGGCGCGCGGGCCAGGCTTCCTGCGCGTGGACCGGCGCGGCGTGCAGCGCGAAGAGAATTGCGACAGCGGATCCGAATTCCCGGTTCATGAAGTTTCCTCCTGCGGCGAAGTCTACTCTCGCTCCCCGCCTTCCGCGAAGAGACGGCCCGGCGAAACCGGAGCGGAGCATGGCATACTGATTGCGCCAAGGAGCCAAGATGCGTAGCGGCACGAATTCGGTTGCACGGGCGGCGTTCCTGTTCCTCTACGGATGGCTTGCGCTGAGCGCGGCCGCGCAAGCGCAGTACCCGAGCCGCATGGTCAGGGCGATCGTGCCTTACACGCCCGGCAGCAGCGCCGACCTGATCGCGAGAAACCTGGGCCCGCGGCTCGCCGAGAGCTGGAAGGTGCCGTTCGTGGTCGACAACCGCGCCGGCGCGAGCGGCATCATCGGGGTGCAGGCAGTGGTGGCCGCGCCCGGAGACGGCTACACGGTGCTCATCATGGCCGACAACTTCGCCTCGGCGGCGAGCGTGCGCAGGAACTCGTACGACCCGGTGAACGATCTCGATCCGGTGATCCTGCTCGCGCGCGGCGATTATGCGCTGATGGCTTCGACGTCCTTTCCGGCGAAATCCGTCGCGGAGCTGGTCGGCATGGCGCGCGCCAGTCCCGGCAAGATCTACTATGCCTCCCCGGGCAGCGGCCTGCCCGCGCACCTCATGATGGAAGTATTCAAATCCACCATGGGAATCGACCTCGTGCACGTGCCCTACAAGAACAATGCCGCGGCAGTCACCGATCTGATCGGCGGACAGGTGAGCCTGATGTTCGCCTCGGTGGGCGTGGCGCTGCCGCTCGCGGAGGGCGGGCGCATCCGCATCCTCGCAGCCGGGGCCGCAAAGCGGGCCGCGCGCACGCCCGAAGTCCCGAGCTTCATCGAGTCGGGCGTGAAGGATTTCAACGTCGGCACCTGGTTCGCGTTGCTCGTGCCGAAAGGGACGCCGGGCGAGGTCCGCACGAAACTCCACGCCGACATTGCAATGCTCCTGAAGGAGCCGGCGGTGGCCGAGCTCATGTTGAAGCAGGGAATGGCGCCCGCGGGCGGAACGCCGGAGGAGCTGCACGACCTCATCCGGTCGGACTTCGAGCGCTGGAACAGGATCGTGCGCGAAGCCAACATCAAGGCGGACTGATCATGCAAAAAGCAGCGCGCAAGGCGGCCGAGACGCGCCGTCGGGACGATCCCTTCGAGGATCACTGCTGGAAGGACATCATGCCGCCCGACGTGATCGAGCTCTACTCGAACTACCGGCGCGATGTCGGAGTCGGGCCCTCGCCCGCGCTCATCGCCATCGACCTGTACGAGCTCGTGTACCAGGGCGGAGCGAAGCCCGTGCCGGAGGTGATGAAAACGTATCCGAACTCCTGCGGCGAATACGCCTGGGCGGCAATCGCGCCGACCAAGCGCCTGTTCGCCGCGGCGCGCGCTGCGGGGCTGCCGGTCTTCTATTCGACCGGCGACACGCGGCCGCAGAGCCAGCCGAAGAACGTGCGCGCGACCCGGCGGCAGGGCGTGCGCATCGATCCCGCGATGTACGCGATCCGCCCCGAGTTCGCGCCGCATCCCGAGGACGTGGTGATCACCAAGGTCAGGGCGAGCGCGTTCTACGGCACGCCGCTAGCCGCGCACCTCACGCAGCTCGGCGCGAAGAGCGTCATCGTGTGCGGCGAGAGCACCTCGGGGTGCGTGCGCGCGTCCGCGGTGGACGCGTATTCCCACGGCTTTCACGTGACGCTCGCCGAGGAGTGCTGCTTCGACCGCAGCCCTCTATCGCACAAGGTCAACCTCTTCGACATGCATCACAAGTACGCAGACGTGCTGCACGTGGACGAAATCATCGCTCACCTTGAGGGAATGAAAGCCGAGGTGCGATGAAATCCAGCAACCGAAACGACGCGCGATGAAACCGCGCGCAACATACGGCCCCTTCCCCTACTCGCCGATCACGCGCCGGCCGCGCCTCGAATGGCCGGACGGCGCTCGCGTCGCGCTCTGGGTGATCCCGAACATCGAATTCTTTTCACTCGCCGAAAGCATTCCCGCGGGCGCCGGCGGCTCGGGCACGAAACCGCCCGACGTTCCCGCGTGGGCCGCGCGCGATTACGGCAACCGCGTGGGCGTCTTTCGCCTGATGAAAGTGCTCGACCGCTACGGCGTGCGCGGCACCGCGGCGCTCAACAGCGACTTGTGCGCGCAGCACCCGGAGATCATCGAGGAATGCAAGGCGCGCAAATGGGAATTCATGGGCCATAACGAGAGCAACACGCGGCGGCTGAACGAGCTGCCGGCGGGGCGGGAGAGCGGGACCATACGCAGCGCGCTCGATACGATCGCGAAAGCGACCGGCTCGCGGCCGGTCGGCTGGCTCGGCTCGGGGCTGCATGAAACCTGGGACACGCTCGAATTTCTCGCGGCCGAACGCTGCGAGTACGTTTGCGACTGGGTGAACGACGATCAGCCCTACCTGATGACGCTCGAAAGCGGCCGCAGGCTGGTGTCGGTGCCCTACAGCACCGAGATCAACGACAAGCCGGCGTTCGAGAAGCGCAACCGCACGGCGGAGGAGTTCCGCGACATGATCGTCCGGCAATTCGACGTTCTCTACGAGGAAGGCGCCGAGTCCGGGCGCGTCATGGCGATCGCGCTGCATCCGTACCTGAGCGGCGTGCCGCACCGCATCGGCGCGCTCGATGCGGCGCTCGAGCATATCTGCCGCCGCGAAGGAGTGTGGCGCGCGACCGGCGCCGAGATCGCGCGGCATTACATGAGCCGAAGCGCGACGCACTGAACGTCCCCTGTCATTCCCGCGAAAGCGGGAATCCAGGGACGTTCCGCCAAAGGCGCCGGGTCCCCGCTTCCGCGGGGACGACGGGATTTTGAGGAGAGAAGCATGACGGGACGCCTGGCTGGCAAGGTGGCGGTCATCACGGGCGGCGGGCACGGAATCGGCAAGGCCTACGCGCTCGGCATGGCGAGGGAAGGCGCGAAAGTCGTGATCGCCGAGATCGACGCAATCGCCGCAGAGACCGTCGCCGCGGACTTGAAGCGCCAGGGTTTCGAGGCGATCGCGGTACGCACCAACGTCGCCGACCGGGCGAGCGTCGAGGCGATGGCCGCCCGCGCGGTCGAGGCGTTCGGACGAATCGACATCCTGGTGAACAACGCCGCGATCTTCGCGACCATCCCGATGTCGCGCTCGCCCTTCGACGAGATCGAGATCGAGGAATGGGACCGCATGATGGCGGTCAACCTGCGCGGCACCTGGCTCGCCTCGCGCGCCGTGGTGCCGCACATGCGCAAGGGCGGCTACGGCAAGATCATCAACATCAGCTCGGGCACGGCATTGAAAGGCTCGGCGAGTCGCATCCACTACGTCACTTCGAAGGCGGGCGTGCTGGGCTTCACGCGCACTCTCGCGCGCGAGCTCGGCAAGGACGGCATCTGCGTCAACTGCGTCGCGCCGGGCAGCACGCTGTCGGAGGAAAACCCGGACGAGAGCATCGTCAGAATGCGCTCGGCCGCCGCCGGGGAGCGCGCGATCCAGCGCACGCAGAAGCCGGAGGATCTGGTCGGCGCGATCGTTTTCTTCGCTTCGCCCGAAAGCGATTTCATCACCGGGCAGACCCTCGTCGTCGACGGCGGAGCGTGCATGCACTAGTCGGCCTTCGCGCCGACCTCTCTCACCACCGCGCCCCAGTGCGCGTATTCGCGCCCGATCATCTTCGCGAACTCCTTCGCGGTCGCGACCTCGGGCACGGCGCCCTGCGCGGCATAGACCTCGCTCAGGCTTCGGCTCGAAACCGCCTTCCCGATTTCCGAGTTCAGACGCGAGACGATTGCAGCCGGAAGCCGCGCGGGCCCGACGACGCCCACCCATGCGGTAGCTTCGAGACCGGGAAAGCCGGATTCGGCGAGCGTCGGGACCTCGGGCATGAGGGCGATCCGCCTTGCGCTCGTCACGGCCAGCACCTTGACCTTTCCCGCACGGGCCTGCGGAAGA
>DATHJM010000148.1:0-2677 GCA_035489775.1 Burkholderiales bacterium | reverse complement strand
CCGGACATCTTCAACATCCTGCTTCAGGTGATGGACCACGGTACGCTCACGGACAACAATGGCAGGAAGGCCGATTTCCGGAACATCATCATCGTCATGACAACCAACGCCGGGGCCGAAGCCCTCAACCGACCGGTGATGGGCTTCACCGCCAAGAAGGAGCCCGGCGACGAGAGCGCGGAAATCAAGCGGCTGTTTTCTCCGGAGTTCCGGAATCGACTTGACGCGACCATCTCGTTCAAGTCGCTCGATCACGAAATCATCCTGCGCGTGGTAGACAAGTTCCTCATGCAGCTGGAAGCCCAGCTGCATGAGAAAAAGGTCGATGCAGTGTTCACCGAGGCACTGCGCGAGCACCTTGCGAGGCACGGCTTCGATCCACTGATGGGTGCTCGCCCGATGTCGAGGCTCATCCAGGACACGATTCGCCGCGCGCTTGCCGATGAGCTGCTCTTCGGCAAGCTCGCCAATGGCGGGAAGGTCACGGTGGATATCGAGGCTGAAAAAATCACGCTCAAGTTCGTCGAAGAAAAAGTGCCCGAGGTGGCTCCGGAAACATAAGCGTTCTCTAATGAAGTCAAAAAAAGGTCGCCGCTGGCGGCCTTTTTTTCCCGGTCGCGCCCCTTGACAGCCAGGCGGACCGGAAGGAAACTCGAAACACGAGAAGAAAGATCCTCGAGGAGCCCGCGATGATCCGTCCACTGCTCGCCGCCGCGTTCGCTTCTGGCGCAGTTTTCACTGTGCCCGCCCTGGCGCAGGGCGGCGATCCCAACCTCGGCCGCAATCTCGCCGCCGCCTGCGCCAACTGCCACGGGACGAACGGAATGAGCCAGCAGGGCATGCCGAGTCTGGCGGGCCAGCAGCGGGCCTATCTCGCGCAGCAGATGCAGGACTTCAGAGCCGGCAAGCGAACCGCGACCATCATGCACCAGATCGCGAAGGGCTACACCGACGAGCAGATCGATGCGCTTGCTGCGTATTTTGCGGCGCAAAGGGGCAGATAGGAGGCGACCAGTGAGCCGAATCAGCCGACGCGAATTCCTGAAAGCTTCCGGCGCCGCGGCCGCCACCTCGCTCCTGTCCGGCTGCGTGACTCAGCCGAGCGTCCCGTCCAAACCGATCGGGCGCGTGATCGTCATCGGCGGCGGCTTCGGCGGTGCAACCGCCGCAAAGTACCTGCGCATGTGGAGCGAAGGCACGATCGAGGTGTTCTTGATCGAGCGCAACGCCGAGTTCATCTCCTGCCCCACCTCGAACCTGGTTCTCGGAGGGACCCGGACCCTCGCCGACATCACGCGCAGCTATGCGAAGCTGCGCGAATACGGCGTGCAGGTACTGCGTGACGAAGCCACCGCCATCAACGTCGAGAAGAAACGCGTGTCCCTCAAGCGCATCGAGGACCTGCCTTACGACAGGCTGATCGTGTCACCGGCCGTGGATTTCATGCACGAGCAGATCGAAGGCTACAACGCCGAGGCGCAGAAGACCATCCTGCATGCCTGGAAGGCCGGCCCCGAGACGGTCACGCTGCGTCAGCAGCTCGAGGCGATGCCCGACGGCGGAGTGTATGTCGTGGCGATTCCCCGCTCCCCCTACCGCTGCCCGCCGGGGCCCTACGAGCGCGCCTGCCAGGTAGCGTTCTACTTCAAGCAGGCCAAGCCGCGCTCCAAGGTGATCATCCTGGATGCGAACGAGGACGTCGTGTCAAAGCCGGCCCTGTTCAAGGCGGCGTGGAACGACCTCTACAAGGGCATGATCGAGTACCGAGGCAACAGCGAGGTCAAGGCGGTGGACGCGCGAGCGATGACGGTCAAGACCGATTTCGATACGATCAAGGGCGACGTGCTCAACGTGCTGCCGCCCATGCGCGCAGGCGACATCGCCAGGAACGCCGGACTCCTCGCGCCGACCACGCGCTGGTGCGGCGTCGACTGGCTCAGCATGGAATCGACGGCGCACAAGGGCATCCACGTGCTGGGCGATGCGACGCTCTCGGCGCCGGCAATGCCCAAGTCCGGCCACATGGCGAACAACCACGGCAAGCTTGCGGCTGCCGCGATCATCGAGCTCATGAACGGCCGCGTGCCCAATCCGCAGCCGGTCATCGCCAACACCTGCTACAGCTTCGTCAGCGACAAGGAGGTGATCCATGTCGCCTCGGTGCACCGCTACGATCCCTTGCAGAAGACGCTGACGGTGGTGCCGGGCGCGAGCGGCGTCTCGTCAGGCCGCAGCGAGATCGAGGGCGGGTACGGCTGGGCGTGGGCACAGAATATATGGAGCGATATGCTTGGCTAGCCATACTCTCCGTTACCTCCCCTCTCCCCGTCTCTGTAAATATCAGCCGGGAAGGGGCACGCGTACTTTGTGCTCGAGCAGGCGCTTGCGGCTCGCCGCGGTGAGCCCCCTCGGCGTGAAGCCGAGCGCACTCGAGCGGCGCCAGAACAGCGTCTTCAGTGTGTAGTCATCGAATTCCGAGGAGGCGAGGCGGCGCAGCACGCCGCCTTCGAGCGCGGCGATCGCGAGGCCGTCGCTGTAGAGCACCCGGTTCGGCGTGATCGCCGCAACGCGCGCCTCCGCGGTCACGATGCCGACGAGATTGAGCGGATCGGCACCGGAGACTGCAACGAGCTCGCCGCTCTTATCCAGCTTCCTTACCGCGCGCAGCCGGCCAACC
>DATHJM010000147.1:0-6068 GCA_035489775.1 Burkholderiales bacterium | reverse complement strand
CTCGCCATGCGCGATGACCGCGCGCATGCGCTCGGGATCCGCACGCTCTCGGACCTCGCGAAGCGCCCGGGCCTGAAGCTCGGCCTGTCGCAGGAATTCATCGGCCGCGAGGACGGCTGGCCCGGGCTGAAGTCCGCGTACCGGCTGCCTTACGCGACGCCGTCGGGTCTCGATCACGGCCTCGCTTACGAAGCGATCGCCGCCGGGAAGATCGACGTGATGGACATCTATTCGACCGACGCGAAGATCGAGCGCTACGCCTTGCGCGTGCTGGAGGACGACAGGAAATATTTTCCGGGCTACGAAGCGGTGCTCCTTTACCGGCTCGATGTGCCGAAGCGCTTTCCCGATGCCTGGCGCGCGCTCCAGGCGCTCGAAGGCAGGATCGACGAGCGGCGCATGATCCGCATGAACGCGGCGGCCGAGCTGGAAGGGAAGAGCTTCAGCGAAGCCGCTGCGCTCCTCGACTCGGACGGCAGGCCGCAGAGCGCCGCGCGGCGGAATTTCTGGGGCGCATTGTTCGGTCCGGATTTCTGGCGGCTCACCGGCGAGCACCTGGTGCTCGTGTTCGTGTCGCTCGCGGCCGGCATCGCCGTCGGCGTGCCGCTCGGTGTCATCGCTGCGAAGCTGCCGAAATCGGAGCAGATCGTCCTTGGCGCAGTGGGCTTGATCCAGACGATCCCGTCGCTCGCGCTGCTCGCTTTCCTCATCGCGCTGACGGGCACGATCGGCACGTGGCCGGCGCTGATCGCGCTGTTTCTCTATGCACTGCTGCCCATCGTGCGCAACACCTGCGCGGGGCTCATGGGGATCAGCCGTGGCATGCGCCAGGCCGCATTGGCGCTCGGCCTTGCGACGCGCGACCGGCTGTGGGAGATCGAAGTGCCGCTCGCGCTGCCTTCGATCCTCGCCGGCATCAAGACTTCCGCGGTGATCAACGTCGGCACCGCCACGATAGCGGCGTTCATCGGCGCGGGCGGCTACGGCGAGCGCATCGCCTCGGGGCTTGCGCTGAACGACAACGTGACCTTGCTCGCGGGAGCCATACCCGCGGCTGCGCTCGCGCTGCTGATCCAGGGCGTGTTCGAAGTCTGCGAACGGCAATTCGGCTGGATGGCGCGGGCGCACGTCCACTAGCTATGTTCATACTCGTCATGGGCGTCACTGGATCCGGCAAAACTACCGTTGGCACTCTGCTATCGGCCGCCACCGGATGGCCGTTCTACGATGCGGACGAGTTCCACTCTCCGGCCAACGTCGCAAAGATGGCCTCCGGCGTCCCCTTGACTGACCAGGATCGCCGGCCCTGGTTGGACGAGTTGCGGACGCTCATCTCTGAGCGCGGTGCGCGAGGAGAGAACGGAGTCCTGGCCTGTTCGGCCCTCAAGGAGTCCTACCGCGGGATACTCTCTGCGGGGGCAAGCCTCGTCGTTGTTTACTTGAAGGCAGAGCCCGACCTCGTTCGATCAAGGCTGGCAGGCCGGCGCGGCCACTACATGCCGCTGCGCCTCATTGAAAGTCAGTTCCTGGATCTTCAAGAGCCCGGGCAGGCAATCACCATTCCAGCCGACTGGCCGCCGGACCAGATCGTCAAGACCATTCAATCTCGGCTGGATATATACCTGGCGAAAGCGGCAGCAAAGGGAAGAAAGAAGCCCGGGTGAGAATCGCCCGCTCCTGGTCCCGTCCGAGCTACACTCCGCCCGCTCATGTCCCGCAAAGGCCTGAAACCCTTCGCGCTCACCAAATCCCGCGCCAGACGCATCTGGCTGCGCGCCCAAAGGCTCGACGAATCCGCGCCGTTTGGCGACGGCCCCGGGGCGACTCGCGCCGCTGTGGAGCACCTGGGCTATGTGCAGATCGACACCATCAATGTGATCGAACGCTGCCATCACCAGATCCTCTATACGCGCATTCCCGGATACCAGCGCGACCATCTGCGCCAGGCGCAGACGATAGACAAGACGGTCTTCGAATACTGGACGCATGCGCTGGCATACGTTCCGACCCGGGACATGCGGTTCTACATCGGCGCCATGAGGGAGCACTGGCAGTCACGCAGCACGTGGTTCACCGCGGTGAAGAAGGAGGACCTGCGCAGGGTGCTGGCCCTCATCAGAAAGCAGGGCGCCCTTACGATCCGGGATATCGACGATGACGTGCTGGTGGAAAAAGACCACGCGTGGGCGAGCCGCAAGCCATCGAAGCGGGCGCTGCAGCTGGCTTTCTACCGGGGCGTGGTGACCGTCAGCCAGCGGACCGGCATGCTGAAAACCTATGAGCTGATGAGCCGGCACTTCGGCTGGGAAAGGCCGCCGAAGCGCGCATCGGAAACAGAGGTCATGAACTACCTGCTCGACCGTGCGCTGCGATCGCAGGGCGTCGTGAGCGTCGATTCGGCCTGCTATCTCGACGCCCGGCGCAAGCCGGCCATGCGGCGATTGATCGAGGCCAGATTGCGCCGCAAAGAGTTGCTGCCCGTCGAGATCGAGGGAGCCGGAACCTTGCAGCACTGGGTGCGGCCCGAGACGCTCGATGCCACCTTCGATGCCGCCCATGAGAGCGTCCACATCCTGTCTCCCTTCGACCCGCTCGTCCATCAGCGCAAGCGGCTGCATCTCTTCTTCGACTACCAGCACCGCTTCGAGGCTTACGTCCCCAGGGACAAGCGGCTGTTCGGCTACTTCGCCCAGCCGGTGCTCGTCGGGAACGAAATCGTCGCCGTCGTCGATCTGAAGACCGATCGCGAGCGGCGGAAGCTGCTGGTGCAGCGATGGAACTGGGTCAGCAAACACTCGCGCCGGTTGCGCAAGAAGCGAATCGAAGAAGCATTGCACCGCTTCGAGCGCTTCCAACTCGCGCGCTGAACGCGACGCGGCAGGCTGAAGCTTTTTCCGACATTGAATATGATGTGCATCATATAAGGAGAGGGCAATGACCCGCAGGCAAATCTGGATCATCGTCGCCGCGGGGCTGGTGTTCGCGCTCATTTTCGGCGTCCGCCAGTCGGTGGCGCTCTTCATCGGCCCGCTCAACTCGGCGACCGGTCTTGGCATCGCCGCGATCAGCCTCGCGTTCGCCTGTGCGCAGCTCATGTGGGGCATCACTCAGCCGATCGCCGGCGCGGTGGCGGACAAGTACGGCACCGGGCGGGTCGTCGCCGCGGGCGCGGTGCTCGTCATGATCGGCACGGTGCTCACGCCCCACGCGACGAGCACCTGGATGCTCGTGCTCCTGATCGGCGTGGTCGCGGCGGGCGGCGGCGGCATGGCGGGACTCGGCGTGCTGATGTCGGCGGTCGCGCGCGCCGTGCCGCCCGAGAAGCGCGGCATCGCGAGCGGCATGGTCAACGCCGGCGGCTCGTTCGGCCAGTTCGTGGTGGCGCCGCTCGCGATACTGCTCACCGGGGCGCTGGGCTGGGTCGTCGCGCTGACGGCGCTGGGCCTGCTCTCGCTCGCCATCGTGCCGCTCGCCTGGGTGCTACGCGGCAAGCACCAGCATGCGCCGGGCACAGCGGCCGTGGAAAAAACCATGGGCGCGGCGGTGCGCGATGCCTGGAACGACCCGAGCTTCCTGCTGCTCACCGCGGGGTTCTTCGTCTGCGGCTTCCACGTCGCCTTCATCGCTACGCACCTGCCAGGCGTGGTGGCGCTGTGCGGGCTGCCGCCGGCAGTCGGCGCGTGGTCGCTCTCGCTCATCGGCCTGTTCAACATCGCGGGCAGCTTCGCCTCCGGCTGGGCGATCGGCCGCTGGCGGATGAAGAGCGTGCTCTCGCTCCTCTACGCTTCGCGCGCGCTGGCCGTGCTCGTCTTCGTGTTCGCGCCCAAGACCACCACCACGTTCCTGATTTTCGCCGTCGTCCTCGGCTTCACCTACCTCTCGACGGTGCCGCCGACGGTAGGCCTGGTGGGCAAGCTGCACGGGATGCGCTTCCTCGCCACGCTGTTCGGCATCGTGATGCTCTCGCACCAGCTCGGAGGCTTCCTCGGCGCGTGGATGGGCGGCGTGCTGTTCGAGCGCACCGGCAGCTACGACTGGATGTGGTACATCGACATCATGCTCGCCGTGGGCGCGGCGCTCATCCACCTGCCGATCAAGGAAGCGCCGAAGCTGCGCCCCGCGCTGGCAACTTAGAGTCCTTGCCGCTGCGTTCCAAGCTCACCCGAACGCGCTGAGCACCTTGCCGCCCGCCGTCGCGGGTTTCGCGTCGACCAGCACGAAGGCCATCACGCACGGCACCTTGCCTCGATTCACCCAGCAGTGTACGGTGCCGCGCTGGACGAGCACGTCGCCCGCCTCGAGATGGACTTCCGTACCCTTCTCCAGCTCCATGTCGATCTCGCCGGAGATCACCACGGCGTAGTCGATCGAGTCGGTGCGGTGCACTCGCGGCGCGACCCCGGGCGAGAACTCGATGACGCGGAAAACCGTTCCGCCGGGGAGCGTCGTCCCGACCTTTTTCGCGGCCCCGTCGGAATCGCCGGAGTTGTCGGCCGGGATGGTGTCGGTCGTCCACACCACGCACGCCGACGCCCCGGGCCGGTTCGAGACGATATTCTTCGAGACTTCGTCGATCTTCACGAGCGCGCGCCCCTTGCCGTCGTGGCCGGTCACCACCCGCCGCACCTTGATGCTCATGACTCCTCCTTGTTGGCTTGAGCCGATTATACGAGGCCGTGTATCATCGGGCTTCGTTTCGGCCGCGAGAGAAAAAAATCCATGAACATCGGCATACCCGCCGAAACCCGCGCGGGCGAAACGCGCGTCGCCGCGACTCCCGAAACCGTCAAGAAGCTCGCCGCGGGCGGGCGCCACGCGATCCTCGTCCAGGCCGGCGCGGGCATCGCGGCGAGCGTTCCCGACAAGGAATTCGAAGCGGCTGGCGCGAAAATCGTCCCGGGCCCGCAGGATTTTTCGGGCGCCGACATCGTGCTCAAGGTGCGAGGTCCGCAGGACTCCGAAGTCGGCCTCTTCAAGCGCGGCGCGATCGTAGCCGGCCTTCTCAATCCCTACGACCGCGCAGCAATGGAATCCTACGCGGGCGCGGGGCTCACCTGCTTCGCCATGGAATGGCTGCCGCGCACCACGCGCGCGCAGGCCATGGACGTGCTCTCCTCACAGGCGAACATCGGCGGCTACAAGGCGGTGATCCTCGCCGCGGCCGAATACGGCCGCTTCATGCCGATGCTGATGACCGCGGCGGGAACAGTGAAAGCCGCGCGCGTCCTCGTCCTCGGCGCGGGCGTCGCAGGGCTGCAGGCGATCGCCACGGCGAAACGCCTGGGGGCGATGATCGAAGCGTCCGACGTGCGCCCCGCGGTGAAGGAGCAGATCGAATCGCTCGGCGCGAAATTCCTCGACGTCCCCTATCTTACCGACGAGGAGCGCGAAATCGCGCAAGGCGTCGGCGGCTACGCGCGGCCCATGCCCGCCGACTGGATGCGCCGCCAGGCGGAGCTCGTGCACGAGCGCGCCAAGGCCGCGGACATCGTCATTACCACCGCGCTCATCCCCGGCAGACCCGCGCCGGTGCTCCTGAAGGAAGAGACGGTGAAGGCCATGAAACCGGGCTCGATCGTCGTCGACATGGCGATCGAGCAGGGCGGCAACTGCCCGCTGACCGAAAAGGACAAGATCGTGGTGAAGCACGGCGTGAAGCTCATCGGCATCTCCAATTTACCAGCGCTCGTGGCCGCGGATGCGAGCGCGCTCTACGCGAGGAACCTGCTCAACTTCCTCAACCTGCTGCTCGACCCCAAGACCGGCGAACTGAAGCTCGACCGCTCCGACGAGATCATCGCCGGGAGCCTTGTCTGCATCAACGGCGAAGTCGTGAAGAAGGGCTGAACATGACCGGAACCATCGACCCGACCGTCATCAACCTCGTGGTGTTCGTCCTGGCGGTGTTCGTCGGCTACCACGTGATCTGGAACGTTACGCCGGCGCTGCACACGCCGCTGATGAGCGTCACCAATGCGATCTCCAGCGTGATCATCGTCGGCGCAATCCTTGCCGCCGGCCCCTACGAGACCGATTTCGGATCGATCCTGGGAGCGGTCGCGGTGAGA
>DATHJM010000146.1:0-5885 GCA_035489775.1 Burkholderiales bacterium | reverse complement strand
GCGGCCGATGCGGTGGACGTAGTCTTCCGGGACGTGGGGCATGTCGTAGTTCACCACGTGCGGCAGCGACTCGATGTCGAGGCCCCGCGCGGCGATGTCGGTTGCGACGAGCACCTGCAGCTCGCAGTCCTTGAAGCGCTGCAAGGCCTTCATGCGCTGCGGCTGGCTCTTGTTGCCGTGGATCGCGGCGGTTTCGATGCCGTCGTGTTCCAGTTGTTCGGCGAGGCGGTTCGCCCCGTGCTTGGTCCTGCAGAACACCAGCACCTGCTGCCAGTTGCCTTTCTTCACCAGGTGCGAGAGCAGCTCGCGTTTGCGGTCCTTGTCGACCGGGTGCGCGACCTGGCCGATCAGCTCGATCGGCATGTTGCGCCGCGCGACTTCGACGGTCACGGGATCTTTCATGAAGCCCGCGGCGAGCGTCCGCACGTCTTCGGGAAAAGTCGCCGAGAAGAGCAGGTTTTGCCGCTTCGCTGGCAGGAGCGCCAGCACGCGGCGGATGTCGTGGATGAAGCCCATGTCGAGCATGCGGTCGGCTTCGTCGAGCACCAGGATTTCGACCTGGCGCAGGTCGATGGTCTTCTGCTGGACGTGATCGAGCAGGCGCCCGGGCGTCGCGACGACGATGTCCACGCCGCGCCGCAGTTCCTGGACCTGCGGCTCGAAGCCCACGCCGCCGTAGATCACGGTGGTGCGAAGCTTCATGTGCTTGCCGTAGGTGCGCACGCTCTCCTGCACCTGCACCGCGAGCTCGCGCGTGGGCACGAGGACGAGGCAGCGAATCGGATGGCGCGCGGGCGAGTGGCTGACGTTGGATTTCCCCGCGAGCAGCTGCAGCATGGGCAGGGTAAACCCTGCCGTCTTGCCGGTGCCGGTCTGCGCGGCGCCGAGCAGATCGCGCCCGGCGAGTACTACGGGAATGGCTTGCGCCTGGATGGGGGTGGGTTCGGTATAACCCTGCTCGGCGACTGCGCGGAGCAGCTCGGACGAAAGCCCGAGATTCTGGAAAGACGTTTCGATGTAAATCTCCTAATGATTTTTATCAGGAGAGGGATTTGAAAGGGCTGCGCCCTTGATAAACCGCTCCTGAAGTCGGCCTGGGAAGGATTTAACCTTCACACCGGTTCAGGCAGAGAAACTGCTTGAGAAATTCGGGGAACTTGGGAAGAACCGCGAAGAGGCTGTAACGCTAACCGGATGACGCGAAACAGGAACCTTGGCGCGCACTATACAGGGGTTCGGGGTGGGGTGCTTGGGTTTCGGGAAAGGGGGACATGTTCCTGAGAAACGCACGCCAGCGCCAGATAGCCGAAAGCCCCGGTTCGCGGGGCTTTCGGGTGGTGCTCGGTCAGGGGTCTGGACCCACGCCCACTTTACTACGGCTTCGCGTTGAAATCGATCCCGCCTGCACCCGCAGCGGGCGCCGCAGCCGGTTTCGCCGCAGCCGGTGCGGCGGCCTTTGCCGGCACGCCGCTCGTCAGCCGCTCGAGATCCGCCTTGACCTGAGCGTTGTCGAGCGCGACGCGCCCTTGCAGCCGCAGCAGGATGCGCGCGGGCAGGTCGATCATGCGCGGGTCGCCGGCGCGCATGTTGGCGGCGACGTTGAGGATCGGCACGGCGTGCTGGCTGCGAAAGCCGGGACTCGAGCGCTCCATCGCTTCGATGACTGCGTTTTGCGCGCGGGTGATGCCGATGAGCAGGTCGGCGAGCTGTTCGGTGTTGAGGTTCATGGTTTCCCCTGTTGCATTGTTGGGATTGCAGCAGGATAGCACCCTCACCCTGACCCGCGTCCCGCCCCCGGCCAGCCGCGATGCAGCGCGGCTGGCGTTCAGCGGCGGCAGACATGTCTGCCGAAACCCCGCTTCACCCCGCAAGCGGGAGAGGGAATATGTTGCTCATCCTCCTCTGCCTGGGAACAGGCGGGAAAGGGAATATGTTGCTCGTCCTCGTCACCCTGGGAAACTGCTCGCGCGCGAGCGATGCCCGGTAAGCGAGCCGGTGCCCGGTAATCTGGCACGTCCGCACCCCCGGAGTGCACATTCAGCCTGCTGTAAGGTGTATCGTGGTTCCCTTATAGGGCGAAACATAGAAACCTGATTGGCACGCTAGTTGCGTCACATTAGCGTGAGGGAGGCCCGGTCTTGCGCGGCCGCAAACAGGCGGGCTTCGATTGGATAGGAGATCGATCATGCCCGATCTGAAGCTTGCTCTGCTACGCGCTCTGGTCGCTTCGTCAGCGGTGTTTTTCCTCCCGGCTGCGGGTGCCGCCGCGCCGGAGGAGACGATGCTCCTCGTGGCGAAACGCCAGTTCCAGGATCCGGTCTACGGCTCCACCATCATTCTCGCCAAGCCCGCGGATGGCGGCGGCCACGTCGGCTTCATCGTCAACAAGCCGACCAAGATGACCCTCGCCGAGCTTTTCCCCGAACACGCGCCTTCGAAGAAGGTGGCCGATCCGCTTTTCCTGGGCGGCACCTCCGACATCAACCTGGTCTTCGCCCTGGTCGAGGGGCACGCGAGCAAGAAGGCCGGCTCGTTCCGCATCGCGCCGGATCTTTTTCTCGCCTACGAAACCAAGGCGGTCGACCGCATCATCGAGTCCGAGTCCGACCACGCGCGTTTTTTCCTCGGGCTGGTGGTGTGGCGGCCGGGGCAGCTCGAAGACGAGCTCGATCGCGGCCTTTGGTACGTGCAGGAGCCCGAGGCAAAGCTCGTCCTGCGCAAGAATACCGACAACCTCTGGGAAGAGCTGGTGCGGCGAGCAGAGGAGCAGGCGAACACGATCTAGGTGGCACAGGGAGAGCGGCCGCGGCGGGGGCTAGAGTCCCCCGGCCGCGCAGCCGCGGCGGGCTTCACGGCAATTCCTACTGCGCCTCTATCCCCGCGCGCTTCAGCACCGCGCCCCAGCGCGCGATTTCCGAAACGATGAACGCGGCGAATTCCTCGGGGGAGCCGGCCGCGGGAATGGCGCCCTCGCTGTCCAGGCGCGTACGCAGCTCGGGCGTCTGCATGATGCGGCGGATTTCGGCGTTGACCTTCATCACGATCTCGCGCGCGGTGCCGGCCGGCGCGAGGATCCCGTACCAGCCCGATGCGTCGAACCCCTTCACACCCGATTCGTCGAGCGTGGGAATCTGCGGCAGCGACGGGAGGCGCGTCAAGCCGGTCACCGCGAGCGCGCGCAGGCGTCCCGAATTCACGTGCGGCATCACTGCCGGAGCGCCGTTGATCCCCATGGAAAGCTGCCCCGAGATGAGGTCGGTGAGCATCGGCCCGACGCCCTTGTAGGGAATGTGCAGGATATCGGTGCCGGTGGCGAGCTTGAAGTATTCGGTGGTGAGGTGCGAGGTGCTGCCGGAGCCTGCCGAGCCGTAGGTGAGCTTGCCGGGATTCGCGCGCGCATAAGCGATGAGCTCAGCCGCGCTCGCCGCGGGCACCAGCGGATTCACCACCAGCACGCTCGGCACGATCGCCATCAGCGAAACCGGCGCGAAGCTCTTCACCGGGTCGTACGGGAGGTTCTTGTAGATCGCCGGGCTCACCGCGAGCGGGCCCAGCTGCCCCATCACCAGCGTGTAGCCGTCGGGCGCCGCCTTCGCCGCCGCCTCCGATCCGATCGAGCCGCCCGCGCCGGGGCGGTTGTCGATCACCACCGGTTGCGCGAGGCCTTCCGAAAGTTTTTGCGCGAGCGCGCGGGAGAGAATGTCGGTCGAGCCGCCGGGCGGAAAAGGAACGATGAGGCGGATCGGGCGCGAGGGGTAGGCCTGCGCAGGGCCTGTCGAAGGGGTTTGCGCGGATGCGGCGGTTGCGAAGAGCGAGGCGAGGAGAAGCGCGGCGAAACCACCCCGGCGCTTCGCGCCACCCCTCCTCGATGAGGAGGGGAAAACAACGGCGCCACCACTCCTTGGCAGGAGGGGATAAAAGTCTTTTCTTCCCCTCCTCATTTGGAGGAGGGGTGCCCGCGAAGCGGGCGGGGTGGTCTGGCCCTATCGCTTCGCCGTACCATCCAGCTATCGCTTTGCCGCGCCAAGTTGCGTCGCCATCCAGTCGGCGGTCTGGTCGCGGTAACGATACCAGAGGTTGTTGACGACGTGGTTGCCGCCTTCGATCACCGAGAGCACGCACGGGCCCGAGACCGCGGCGGCGAGTTTTTCGGCCTGGGTGTGCGGAGTGAGACGGTCCTTCGTCCCGGCGACGATGTAGATCGGGCAGGTGATGTTCTTCGCGCACGCGGCGAGGGAAAAACGCACGGCCACTTTGCCCGCTTCCTCGAGATCGGCGCTCTTCGAGCGCACGCGGAAGGCCTCCACGTTCATCTGCGGCCTTCCGGTGAAATCGGCGGAGCGCTGGAAAGGCCCGGAGAGCGCGACGCAGGCCTTGATGCGCTTCTCGAACGCCGCGGCGCGCGGCGCGTAGTAGCCGCCGAGCGATACGCCCCAGATGCCGGCGCGGTTGTGGTCGACTTCCGAGCGCGTCGCGAGAAAATCGAACACGGCTTTCACCGGCTTTTCGTATTCCGGGCAGAGCGCGAAATCGTACTCGGCCTCGCCCTGGCCCGGCCCGTCGAAAGACAGGGTCGCGAGCCCGCGCGCGAGGAACCGGTTCTCGTAGTCGTCCATCTCTTCCTTGGCCGAATCCAGGCCCATGCACATGACGACGACCGGAGGCTTGGCAGCGCTCGCCGTATTGGAGGGCTTGGCCGCGGGCTTTCTCAGGTTGCCGTAGAGCTGCCGGCCTTCGTAGGGAATGGCGACGCGCTCGCCCGGCGGATCGAGGTGCGGCAGCGCCTTGTTGCGGCATTCGACCGCCCTGCGGTGCGCCTCCCTCATCTGCGCCATGTCGTTTACGAAAAGGAACTTGCCGAAGTGATAGCACACGGCGGCGCGCGTGAAATGCGCTCCGGCGGAGTAGTTGTAGCCCCCGGCGAGCGCCTTGTTGCCCATCTCCTCGTGGATCGCGGCGCGCGCGGACCATGCCGCGCACCAGTCCTCCCAGCGCGAGACCGACGCGGTCACTTCCTGGAAATCGGCGAGCGGCACCCCGTTCGCGACGAAGCGCGGCGCCCAGTGGGAAATCGCGGCTTCGACGCGGGAATCTTTTTCGGTTTTGCTTTGGACCACTGCTGACATGTGCTGCTCCTCATTCTAACCACCCCGGCGCTTCGCGCCACCCCTCCTCATTCGAGGAGGGGAAATTCGTACCGGGCTCAGCATCCCCTCCTCATCGAGGAGCGGAAATTCGTACCGGGCTCAGCATCCCCTCCTCATCGAGGAGGGGAAATTCGTACCGGGCTTAGTATCCCCTCCTCATCGAGGAGGGGTGCCGGCGAAGCCGGCGGGGTGGTCTCGGTTACGCTCCCAAAGTAACGAAATATCCCGGATCGTAGCGCTCGCCCGCTCTCGCTCCCGGCTTGAATGTCGAGGACAGCGTTTCGATTTCCGCCTCGTCGAGCGCGAGATCGACCGCCGCCACGTTCTGCTCGAGCCATTTCTGCTGCTTGGTGCCGGGTATCGGGTGGACGTCCTCGCCGCGCGAGAGCAGCCACGCGAGCGCCACCTGAGCGGGCGTCACGCCGCGCTTCGCGGCGATCGCCTCCAGGGGCTTGATCAGCTCCAGGTTCTTTTCGAAATTTCCGGGCCTGAAGCGCGGCTGCTTGCGCCGGATGTCGTGCGCCGCGATGTCCTCGATTTTCCTGATGTTGCCGGTGAGAAGGCCGCGCCCGAGCGGCGAGTACGCGACAAAGCCGATGCCGAGCTCGCGGCACGCCGGAATGATCTTGTCCTCGACGTCGCGCGCCCACAGCGAATACTCGGTCTGCAGCGCGGTGATCGGGTGGATCTTGGAGGCGCGCCTGAGCGAATTGGGACCGGCTTCGGACAGGCCCAGAC
>DATHJM010000145.1:0-17527 GCA_035489775.1 Burkholderiales bacterium | reverse complement strand
GGTCATTTAACCGCGGCGCGCGCGCGGGCAATGGCGTCAGCGGCGGGAATAAGCTGCGCGCGGCCACCCTCGATCTCCTTGATGCGCCGCTCGACCTCGACGGCCCAAGCGTCCTCGATCTCGTTGTCCTGGAAAAGGCTGGCAATCAAGCGATCCGCAAGCTGCGCTCGCTCCTCCGGGGAAAGCTTGAGCGCCTGAGCTTCCAACATATCGAGTTGACTTGACATAGGTTCCCTCAACTGCCGGTCATAAACGCCGATAATACCCGTTCAACCATGTTCTGTTAAAGCGCAAAATCAAGCAAGCCAGCGCTTCCTCCGGCGGTAGTGCTTCACGTCCTTGAAGCTCCTGCGCGCACCCGAGGAAATTCCCAGATAGAACTCCTTGACGTCTTCGTTCGCAGCGAGCTCGGCGGCGGCGCCGTCCATCACCACGCGGCCGTTCTCCAGGATGTAGCCGTAATCGGCGTAGCGCAGAGCAACGTTGGTGTTCTGCTCGGCGAGCAGAAAACTCACCTTCTCTCTTTGATTGAGGCTTTTCACGATCTCGAAGATTTCCTCGACGATTTGCGGCGCAAGCCCCATCGAAGGCTCGTCGAGCAGGATCATGGTCGGGTCAGCCATCAACGCGCGCCCGAGCGCGGTCATCTGCTGCTCGCCGCCCGAGGTGTAGCCGGCGAGCGCGCTGCGCCGCTCTTTCAGCTGCGGAAAGTAGCCGTACACCTTTTCCAGGTCCTGCTTGAGCCGCGCCCGGCTCGCGCTGCGCGTGTAGGCTCCGGTGAGGAGATTCTCCTCGACGGTGAGATGCGCGAAGCAGTGGCGCCCCTCCATGACCTGCACCACGCCGCGCCTCACCAGCTCATCGGGGCTCAGGCGGTCCACTCGGGCGCCGCGGAAATCGATCGACCCCTTGGTGACTTCGCCGCGCTCGGCGTGAAGCAGGTTGGAGATCGCCTTGAGCGTAGTGGTCTTGCCGGCGCCGTTCGCGCCGAGCAGCGCGACTATCTTTCCTTCGGGCACCGAAAGCGACACGCCCTTGAGCACCAGGATGACGTGGTCGTAGATGACCTCGATGCCGTTGACGGCGAGGTAGGCTTGCTGCGACTCGGGCTTCGGGACGGCGGACATTACCCTCACCCCAACCCTCTCCCGCAAGCGGGAGAGGGTGCGAGCATAGCGAGCCGGTGAGGGTCGTTCAACGTGCTCCCGCTCTCGCGGGAGAGGGTTCTGGAAATAATGCTTAGTCTTCTTTCGAGCAATCGCGCGGGGTGATGCCTTTCTCTTTCGCATATTTCGCCGCGGACTCCTCGATCATGGGCCGCACGATCGACTGGTCGGAGGTGATCCAGTCGGTGATCGTGTTCCATTTCGCGCCGTCCCACTGCAGGAACTTCACCGACCCGCCGCCCTCGTGGTCCATGCAGGAAACCTTGAGCGCCTGCATAAAGCCGGTGGCGCCGAGCTGCTTGAGCTTCCTGTCGTCGATGTTGAGGTGCTCCAGCCCCCAGCGGATCTCGTCCCCGGTCATCGGCTTGCCCTTGCCGTATTTCTCCTGCGCGGTGCGGATCGCCTCGGTGGAGATGATGCCGAACACCACGCCGCGGTTGTAGTAGATGCTGCCGACGCGCGAACGGTCCTCCATCTCGCCCTTGCCCTTGGCGTACACGAACTTCTCGATCTCCCTGATCACCGGGTAGTTGCTCCCGGAAACGTTGAACGCCGCGGCGATGTAGCCCTTGGCCGCGTCCCCCGCCGGGATCACGTCTTCCTCGGCCCCGCTCCACCACACGCCCACGATCTTGGTGCGCGGAAAGCCGATTCTCGCGGCGGCCTTGAGCGCGGTCGGATTCATCACTCCCCAGCCGCGCAGGATCACCCAGTCGGGCTTGATCTGCCGGATCTGCAGCCATTGCGCCTGCTGCTCGTTGCCCGGGTGCGCGACCGGAATGTGGCTCACCTCGAAGCCGTATTTCTTCGCCTGCGCATCGAGCACGGGGATGGTTTCCTTGCCATAGGCCGAGTCGTGATAGATGTTCACGATCTTCTTGCCCTTCAGCTTGTCCATCCCGCCTTCCTTCATGCCGATGAACTTGATCTTGGCGGTGTTCTGGCTCCAGTAGTTGGTGATCAGAGGGAATATCCACGGGAACACCCGCCCGTCGGAGGCGTCGGTGCGCCCGTAGCCGATCGACACGATGGGAATGTGATCGGAGGTCCCTTTATCGATGAGCGAATAGGTGATGCCCGTCGACAGCGGGTGCACCAGCGACGCGCCGGTCGGACCGCGCTTCTTGGTGCGTTCGTAGCATTCCACCCCGCGCGCGTTGTTGTACTCGGTCTCGCACTTCTCGTAAGTGAGCTTCACTCCGTTGATGCCGCCGTCGCGCGCGTTGATCATGTTCATGTAGTCGATGAACCCGCCGAAGATGCCCGAGCCGCCCGCAGCGTACGGCCCGACCCAGTAGCCGTTCATCGGGATGAACTGCTCGTTCTGCGAATGGGCGCCGCCCGCGACCGCAAATGCCGCAACGCCCAGCAGCGCGGCGTGACTCAATTTGCGCAACATTGGAACCCTCCTTTGGATGGAAATCTCCCTGTTTTTACAGGTTATCGGAATGAAACAGCCGTGCCTACTATAGCCCAATTGTCACGGATGGGAAAACCGACCCGGTTCAGTGGGGAAACGGCCAGAGACGGAGTTTTTCCTTGGCGATCTGCCACAGGCGCGCGAGCCCCAGCGGCTCGACGACCAGGAAAAAAACGATGAGCGCACCGAACAGAATGAGAGTCAGGTTGGACACCAGCCCCGCGGGAAGGGCGAAGCCGAAAGAGCGCTCGATCGAGGTGGCCCAGAGGTCCATGAAGATCGGCAGGAGCACGATGAAAGCCGCGCCGAGGAACGAACCCAGGATGCTGCCGACGCCGCCGACGATGATCATGAAGAGGACCCTGAAGGAAAGGTCGAGATCGAATCCCGCCGGCTCGACCGTGCCCAGGTACGCGAACGCGTAAAGCGCGCCGGCCACCCCACAGTAAAACGAACTGATCGCAAAGGCGAGGAGCTTGGTTTTCATCATCGGGATGCCGACGACCTCGGCCGCGACGTCCATGTCGCGCACCGCCATCCAGGCCCGGCCGGTGGCGCTGCGCACCATGTTCTTCGCCGCGAGCGCCATGACGCTTACGATCGCGAGCACCAGCAGGTAGCGCTTCACCGGGGTGTCGACTGCGTAACCGAAGACGACGAGTTTCTGCGCGGTGATCACGCCGGAGGAGCTGTAATTGGATAGCCAGCCGAACTTGGTCAGCGCCCATACGACGAAGAACTGTGCCGCGAGCGTCGCCACCGCCAGATAGAAACCCTTGATGCGCAGGCTCGGCAGCCCGAACACGATCCCGATCAGCGCGGCGACGATCCCGGCGAGAACGAAGGACAGCAGCATCGGCATGCCCGGCAAACGAAGCTCGAAGTTGTAGGCGGCAAACGCACCCACCGCCATGAACGCGGCGGTCCCCAGCGAGAGCTGCCCGGCGTAACCGGTGAGGATGTTCAAGCCCAGGGCGGCGAGCGAGAAAATGAGGAACGGAATCAACATGCCGCTGAACCAGTAGTTGAAGTCGATCGCGCCGGCGAGCATCGGGGTCGCCGCAGCGAGCGGCACGCCGGCGAATGCGACCGCCAGGAGGATCGCCATCCCGATCCGGTCCTGACGGATCGGGAAGAGCTGCTGGTCCGCGGCGTAGGTGCTCTTGAACTGCCCGGCTTCGCGGTAGAACATGGCTCGCCCGTCAGACCCGGTCGATGCGCCGCTCGCCGAACAGGCCCTCGGGGCGCACCAGGAGGAAAGCGAGCGCGAGCACGTACGGGAACCAGGATTCGATGCCGCCGCCGACGTACGGGCCGACGTAGACCTCGGCGAGTTTTTCGGATGCGCCAACGATCAGCCCGCCGACGATGGCGCCGGCGATCGACTCGAACCCGCCCAGGATCAGCACCGGCAATGCCTTCAGCGCGAGAAATGTGAGCGCGAATTGCACGCCGTTGCGCGCACCCCACAGAAGCCCCGTCACGAGCGCCACGAATCCGGCGACCATCCACACGATCACCCAGATCCTCTGCAGGGAAATGCCGACGGCGAGGGCCGCCTGATGGTCGTCCGCCACCGCCCGCAACGCGCGCCCGGTGCGGGTCTTGTTGAAGAACACCGCGAGCACCGCCACCAGGGCTGCCGCGATCCCGGAGGCGACGAGGTCGAATTTGCTGATGTTCATCCCCGTCTTGCCCATCAGCCATTCGATCGGCTCATCGGCGATGCCCAGGTCAAGGGCGTGGACCTGCGCGCCCCAGGTGAGCTGCGCGATGCCCTCGATGAAAAAGGACAGGCCGATGGTCGCCATGAAGAGCGTGATCTGCGGCTGGTTGACGAGCGGGCGCAGCACCACTCGCTCGGTGAAAATCGCGAGCGCCGCCATCGCCGCCAGCGCCAGCGCCACGGCGAGCCAGAACGGGGCGCCCATCGAGATGAATCCCACCGTCGTGAGGGCCGCGAAGAACACCATCGCGCCCTGCGCGAAATTGAACACGCCCGAGGCCTTGTAGACCAGAACGAAGCCGAGCGCGACGAGCGAATACATCACTCCCGCCAGCAGGCCGCCGATCAGCACTTCGAAGAAGAATTGCATGCTAGTGCGCGACTCCCAGATACGCGTCGATCACGCCCTTGTTGCTGCGCACCTCATCGGGCGTCCCGTCGGCGATCTTGCGGCCGTAGTCGAGGACGACCACCCGGTCCGAGAGGTCCATGACCACGCTCATGTCGTGCTCGATCAGCACGATGGACGTGCCCATCTGGTCGTTGACGTCGAGGATGAAACGGCTCATGTCCTGCTTTTCCTCGAGGTTCATGCCGGCCATCGGCTCATCGAGCAGCAGGAGCTCGGGTTCCGCGGCCAGGGCGCGCGCGAGTTCCACGCGCTTCTGCAGGCCGTACGGCAGCCGGCCCACCGGGGTCTTGCGGATGTGCTGGATCTCGAGAAAGTCGATGACCGTCTCGACTCTGGCGCGGTGCTCGAGCTCCTCGCGCCTCGCGGCGCCCCAATAGACGGCCTGCTGCAGGAAATTGGATTTCATCTTCAAGTTGCGCCCGGTCATGATGTTGTCGAGCACCGTCATGCCGCGAAAGAGCGCGATGTTCTGGAAGGTCCGGGCGATGCCCTGCTGCGCGGCCTGATGGGGATCCACGCTGCGGCGCCTGCGACCCTTGAAGGCAACCGTCCCTTGCTGCGGGTGGTATACGCCGTTGATGACGTTGAGCATCGAGGATTTGCCCGCGCCGTTGGGGCCGATGATGGCGCGGATCTCGTGCTCGCGCACATCGAACGAAACATCCTGGAGCGCGACCACCCCGCCGAAGGCGAGCGAGATGCCGTCGATCTCGAGAATGGCCGCGCCGATTTTCCTGTCTGCGGGCATGTCGGTCGAAAGGAATTCAGGCCGCTTTCATGGCCGCGGCAGCGCTGTAGCTCTTCGCCTCCACGATACGCAGGTCGGCCGACACCGTCCCCGTGCGGCCGTCCTCGAAGCGCATCTGCGTCTCGACGAAACAGCTCGTCTTGTCCGAGTACAGGGCATCGACGAGTACCGCGTATTTCTCGCCGATATGGCGGCGTCGCACTTTGCGCGTGCGCGTGAGCTCGCCGTCGTCAGCTTCGAGTTCCTTGTGCAGGACGAAGAAGCGCCGGATCTGCGAGTTGCCGAGCGTGGAATCCTGCGCGAGATCGCGGTTGACCTTCTCCACGCATTCGCGGATGAGATCGAGCACCGCGGGCTGCGAGGCGAGGTCCATGTAGCCGGTATACGACAGGTTGCGCCGCTCGGCCCAGTTGCCGATCGCGGCGATGTCGATGTTGATGAACGCGCAGACCCGGTCGCGCCCCTGGCCGAAGCACACCGCCTCCTTGATGTGGGGGAAAAACTTGAGCTTGTTTTCGAGGTACTTTGGCGCGAACAAAGTGCCGTCGGCGAGCTTGCCCACGTCTTTTGCGCGGTCGATGATTTTCAAGTGGCCCCCGGCATCGAAATAGCCCGCGTCGCCGGTGTGGAAGAAGCCCTCCGCATCTATCGCCTCGCGCGTCTCGTCGGGCCGCTTGTAGTACTCCTTCATGAGACCCGGGGAGCGCACCAGCACTTCCCCCGAAGCGGCGATGCGCACCTCGACCCCGGGCATGGGCGGGCCCACGGTTTCGAGCTTGACGTCGCCCGAGGGGTGCATGCACACCGTCACGCAGGTTTCGGTCATGCCGTAGAGCTGCTTCAGGTTGATGCCGATGGACCGGTAGAAATCGAACAGGTCCGGACCGATCGCCTCGCCGCCGGTGTAGGCAACGCGGATGCGCGACATGCCGAGCACGTTCTTGAGCGGCCCGTACACGAGGATTTCGCCGAGCCGATACAGCAGCCGGTCCCGGAGCGGTATCCCGGGCCTGCCTTCGAGGATTTTCATCCCGACGCGCTTGGCGACGCCCATGAAGGTGTGGAACATCCGGCGCTTGATCCAGCTCGCGTCCTCGATGCGGATCATCACCTGGGTCAGGATGTTTTCGTACACGCGCGGCGGCCCGAAGTAATAGGTCGGGCCGATCTCGCGCAGATCGCTCATCACGGTGTCGGGGGACTCGGGGCAGTTGAGACAGAAACCGGCGACGTGCATCTGCGCGTAGGAATAGAGGAAATCGCCTACCCAGGCCATCGGCAGGTAGCAAAGGATGTCGTCGTTCTCGGCAAAGCCGTCGAAGGCGACGAGGACCCGTGCCGTCTGGATCATCGCAGCATGGGTCTGGGACACCCCTTTGGGATGACCGGTGGTGCCCGAGGTATAGAGAATCACCGCGACGTCGGAAGGCCGGCCCTTTCCGAGCTCATCAGCGAAGAATCCCGCATTGCGCTGCGCAAACTCCCGGCCGGCCGCCAGAAGGTCCTCGAAGCCGGTCAGCCCTGCCTGCGCGTAATGGCGCAGCCCGCGCGGGTCGTCGAAACAGATGAGCTTCAACTGCGGGCACTGCGGCAGGACTTCCAGCAGCTTGTCGACCTGCTCCTGGTCTTCGACGACGGCGAAGCCGATATCGGCGTCCTGGAGCACGAACAGCATCTCGGCCGCGACGGCGTCCTGGTAAAGAGGCACCGGAACGCCGCCCAGGGCCTGAGCGGCCATCATCGCCCAGTACAGGCGCGGCCGGTTGTCGCCGATCACCGCGAGGCGGTCGCCGCGCTTGAATCCCCGTGCGGCAAGGCCGCTGGCGAGAATACGGACCTCGTGGGCGACCTGGGCCCAGGTCCAGGTCTGCCAGATGCCCAGGTCCTTCTCCCGGAACGCCGGCCTGTCGGGCCGTACGTTTGCCTGGTGCAGCAGCAGTCGCGGAAAGGTGTCGAGCTGGTCCGTCACGGGGTGCTCCTCGATAGGGTGCCGCCCCAGGCATTGCCGGGTCCCGGTCGGCGAATCTTACAGCAGATGACCAGCGGGATTCGTCGCTGCAACGACAGTGCGTGTCCATATGGCGCACGAAGATTTCGCAGGGATCGGATCACTTCAGGCCGGTTTTCAATTACACTCTCGGACCACTCTCGTGTCCAGGGACCCCACCGCACGCCGATCGGGGCCCGGGCGGAGTGACACCGGGAAGTTCGCGCGGGGCGGTAACTCGTGGGAGGCGGCGCTTCATCCTGTGACGATCGCAAATGCATAAGATATTGATCGTTGAGGATGTCGAAGTCGTTGCCGATTTACAGATCCTCATGCTGGTCCGCGCGGGGATCGCATTCGAGTCACGGCGCGTCGAGACGGCCGAGGATTTCGCGCGGCAAATCGAACTCGCTGTTCCGGACGCGATTCTCTACAGCGGCTCCATGCCGCAGTTCAGCGGATTCGCTGCATTGGCGAAGGCGCAAAGCCTGTGCCCCGATACGCCGTTCATTTTCGTCTCGGGGACGCACAAAGAACCCGCCGCCGAAACCCGCCGGCGCGCAACGACCGATTGCGTTTTCACGACCAGCCTCGCCGAGCTTCCTTCGACGTTCGATCGCGCCATCAAGGAGGCCGAAGAGCGCAAGAAAAGAAGGGCCCAGGAGTCCGCGATCACGCGCCTGACGCGCATGTATACCGATCAGGCCCGGGAATTGGAACAACTCCAGGTTCAACACGTCACGCTTCGCAAACTGGGCCGGTATCTCAGAGGCAGCGCGACTCCGGCCGAAGTCTACGCCGCCATAGAATGTTTCGGCCCTCAATTGTTCCAGGGCAGCGGCAAACTGTACCTCGTTCATCCCCCGGGAAAGCACCTGGAGTCGGTCGCCACCTGGGGTGACAAATCGCTCTCCGGACAGACGTTCACGATCCAGGACTGCTGGGGACTGCGCCAGGCGCAACCCCACCGGGTCTGGAATCCGCAGACCGAGCTGCTCTGCGGACACGTCATGGCGGATTCGAATTCGGCGCAGCCGTATCTGTGCGTTCCGCTCTTCGCGGAGGGCGAGACTCTCGGACTACTGCATTTGCGGTGCGTGAGGGAAGAATCAAATCCCTCGGAAAATACCGGTTCGATGGAATCCGGCCTGAACCTGGCTATGGCGGTGGCCGAAGAGACCGGCCTTGCTCTCGCCAACCTGAAAGTCCACGACAGCTTGCATGAACAATCGATCCGCGATTCGCTCACCGGCTTGTACAACCGCCGTTTTCTGGAGGAATTCCTCTTGCGCGAGCTGGCGCGCGCGGATCGCAAAAAACACCCCCTCTCCGTCATCACGATGGACATCGATCACTTCAAGCGCATCAATGACACGCTGGGCCACGGCGCGGGCGACATAGTCCTGCGGCGCGTGGGTCTCCTGTTGCAGGGATTCGTTCGCCAGAGCGATATCGCGTGCCGCGTCGGAGGAGAGGAATTCTCGGTGCTCCTGCCGGAGGCATCCATGCAAATCGCGACGCAGCGCGCGGAGGCCATTCGCAAAGCGGTGCAGGAGCTGAAGCTGAAATACGAAGATCACGCCCTCAGCGCCATCACCATTTCGCTGGGGGTCGCGGCCTTTCCGGATCATGGCACGACTCCGGCGGCGCTCCTGCACGCTGCGGACCAGGCTCTGTATGACGCCAAGTACCGGGGCCGCGACAGGGTGGCGTCGGCGTGAACGGCGGCCATTCGCGCCCGCATACGCGGGGCGTCCCACCCCTCTCCCCTTAGACTTTCCCGAATCTCGGCTATAATCGCCGCTCCACACGCCTGTAGCTCGGCTAGGCGAGGGGGGGAGATTTTGCGGATGCATTCAAGGTGCGTCCGCGCCGCCGAGCACCAGACCACGGGTTAGGTGGGGTTGTCGCGAATGTTCCATGGACATTCGCGCCGCCCCGTAATTTCTGCGGCTTGATCGTGCCGGACCCGGATCCACAATTTTGGAAATCGAATACCGAATCGCGAGAACAGGGACCGGCCGCAACCGGCTTCGTGATCGGTTGCGCCCCGCCGTCGCTTCAAGCCGAACACCGCCGCGTAATCACCCTCGCGCGGCGTGTCCCGTGAAACCCGCCGACGATTAACTGGAGAAAGATCATGACCGCAAGAGCGCTGATTGTCCTAATCGCCCCGCTGCTGCTGGTGTCCGGCTGTGCCGCCACCATTCATGGCACGGTGCAGCTCGTTGACAGCCGTCAGCAACCGGTCCCGAACGAGAGCCCGAAGGGGGCGGTGATCAACATGATCAATACGACTGCCGCAGTCGAGAACGCTTCGAGCTCGGCGACAGTGGACGCGAAGGGCGAATTCGAGTCGCCCAAGGGCAGCATCAAGCCCGGCCTCTACAAAGTGGAGGCGAGCCGCATCGGCTACGAGACGCAGACCGAGACGGTCGAGGTCGGCTCCGTCTTCGGCAAGAAGGTCCAGTTCAAATTGCGCAAGATCGAAGAGGCCAGGCGGAAGGCGATCAAAGGCTCGGCCACCGACGAGGACAAGATCATCAATCCCGGCGAGGTCAATATCCAGCCGCCCGCGATGTGAGCGGACGCATCCGCCGTGCCCCTTAGATCGACGCCATAACCGAAGGTACCGCCATGGCCACAACCCACCCGCGTTTTCTTTCCATCCTCCTTGCCACCGCCTTGCTCGGCGCTTGCGGCCAGCGTTTCGACGTCGAGGTCAGGGCGCGTATCGACGGCCAGCCCGCGGCACGGGCGAAGGTCAGCATAGACCGCGAGGAGCTTGGCGTCACCGACGCTCAAGGCGTTTTCGCGCAGCAGCTGCGCAAGAAGGCCGGCAGCGAAGTCGAAGTGACGGTGAGCAAGGAGGCGCCCGGCTACCGCATCGAGCCGTGGAAAACGACCTTCCTCGTGAAGCTGCCGAAGGGGGATCAGATCGACACCTACCGCGTCGACGCCGATCTCAAGGCGATGCGCTACGTCACCCTGCGCGTGAGCGAGAAGGGCACGCCGCTGCCCGAGGCCAGGGTGACGGTCGGCGGGAAGGAGGCAGGCGTCACCGATGCCAAGGGCGAATTCGTGTACCTCTATCAGACGCAGCCGGCGAAGGGTGCCGAAGTCGGCGTCGCCAAGACCGGTTACAGCACCTACCGCGCGACGCGTGCGCTCGATCCGGGCCAGGTAATCGAGGTCGCTCTCAACCGCCAGGCCGTGGTGGCCATCAAGGCGCTGACCGACGAGTACGGCCGCACGAGCGGGGTGCCGGGCTTGAGCGTGAGCATAGACGGCAAGACCGTCGGCAAGACAGACGCGCAGGGCAGCTACACGTACGACTACCGCGGCGAGCCTGGCAAGAAGGCCGTGATCGCGCTCGCGGCCCCGGGCTACATTCCCGCGGCGTGGAAAACCACGGTGAAGCTCGAAGGTCCGGTCAGCCTGCAGCGCTACTTCTACCCGACTACGCCCAAGCCGATCCGTATCGGCATCTACCGCGTCGTCGGCAACACGCCGGGCGTGGACCTGAAGGAAGTCGCAGCCCAGGCCGAGCAGGCGCTGGCGACGCAGCTGTTCAAGTTCCCGGCGTTCCGCGAGGTGCCGGCAGAGAGGCTGCAGGCCGAGGTCAACCAGCGCAAGCTCAATATCGACCGCATCCTCACCAAGGGCTGGCAGGACACTCCGCTGCGAGCGACCGTGGACATGATCGTCCTGGGGAGCGTCGCCAAGGACGACGACGGCTATCTGGTCGAGGTCAAGTTCCACACCGCGAACGGCAAAATTATTTTATCGGAGCTCGCGCGCGCCCGCAGCGCCCGCGGAATCGACGGCGCGGTGCGCGACATCGCGAGCAACATCACCGAGCGCTTCCCGCTCGAGGGCACGGTGGTCGCAGAGGAGAACGAGCGCTACCGAATCAACATCGGCAAGAACTGGCGCATCGGCCGCGGAACCGAGTTCACCCTGACCACGCCGACGTTCGGTGAGGGCGGCAAGGTCGCGGGTTACCGCGAGACCGGCAGGATGGAGGTCAAGCGCGGCGAAGACGCGAGCTCGCTCGCCGAGGTCGCGACCCTCAAGCAGGGCGCGAAGGTGCAGATCGGCGATCGCGTGGTGCGGCGCACCGGGCGCGAGGGCGACGAAGGCGATCAACGCACCTACTTTCTGCTCACCGCGAAGGGTGGCGCCGGGACGGACGCAAGCGCGCTCGCGGGCACCAGCGTCTACCTGAACGGCGAGTGGGCCGGCGCGACCGGGGCGAACGGTCAGGCGGAGATCCCGCTGAGGCTCGGCCGCAATTACTCGCTCACGCTGTACCGCCACGGCTACCAGCAGATCACCGACAAGATCAAAGTCGACAAGAGCGGTGAAGCGCGCGAGTTCCTGCTCACGGCCAACAACGCCCTGTTCAAGGTCGACTCCGAGCCGTCTCAGGCGACTGTCTACATCGACGACGAGCAGATCGGCAAGACACCGATCACCGGCGGCAAGCTGGTCACGCTCGGCTTTCACAGCGTGCGCCTGACCTACGGCGAGGACTACCGCGACTTCTTCCAGGTCATGGAGTTCACCCAGAAGGAGGAAGACCGCACCGGCGAGCGCCGCATCGTGCTGCAAAAAGATCTCCTCAAGATCGGCGAGCGCGCGCGCCAGAAGGGCGACATCGAGGGCGCCATCAAGGCCTATGCGTCCACCGAGCGCGAGCACCCGGACTACGCCGAGGCGCACCGGCGCCTGGGCGACATCTACCTCGACGACAAGGAGGACTACGACCGCGCGATCGCCGAGTTCGAGGCCGTGTTGGCGCTGCCGGAGAACCAGCAGCTGATCTACAAGCAGTTCGCGGTCACCTTCACCAACCTCGGCCATGCGTATTGCGAGAAAGGCAGCCGCATGGTGGACAGCGATCGCGCCGCCGCGCCCACGTACTTCGCCAAGGCGATCAAGGCGCTGCAGACCGCCAAGCAGAACACGCGCTTCTTTCCGAGCGCGGAGTACGACGAGGCCGTGCACGACACCTACTACTACACGGCCTTGTCGTACCACAAGCTGTACCTGATCACGAAGCAGCCGGCGGTGATGAACAGCGCGAGCCTCGCGTGGCGGGAGTATTTCGACTTCTTCCCGAAAAAGCTCGAGAGCAGTCCTGCCTTCGTGCAGGCTCGCGAGGGAGCGCGCCGGTACCGCGATCAGATCCAGGAACAGTAAATCGCACCGCCCGAACGCAATGCCTCTCTGGCCCACTGTGATGGCCCTGTTCGCCGCGGTCGCGTTGCCTGCGGCCGGCGAAGAGCCGGCGGCCTCGGGTGCGGGCGAGCCGGCCGGGATCGAACCGGAGTTCGTGCGGCCGCTCGTTCCCATCGCCCGCGGACGCAACGACTCGAACCCGGTGTGGTCGCCCTCGGGCGATCTGGTCGCGTTCGAGCGCTCGCGCGGCGACAACAAGGAGATCGCGATCGTGCGCCTCAACGGCGACATCGTCCAGACCATTTACCAGCAGGCCTCGGTCGCGCCGGGCCAGACCCCGTTTTTTTTCCCGCAGGTCGTGGAGGAGACGAGCTACAACTCGGGCATCAGCTGGTCGCCGGACGGCAAGCGGTTCGTGTTCATGAGCAACGGCGGCGAGGGTAACTACGACCTGTACCTGCGCGAGCTCGACGGCCGCATCGCGCGCATCACGACTCACAGAGAAAAGGATGGACACGCGCACTGGTCGCCGGCGCGCGACCAGATCGCGTTCATTTCCGGCCGCAGCGGAAAAGGCGACGTGTATTTGCTCGATCTCGCCACCAAGGCCACGACCCGGCTCACGCACGGCGAGTGGCCCTACCTCTATCCGCAGTGGTCGCCGGACGGCAAGCGCATCGCAGTCATTCGGGGCATCAACGAGAACCACGACATCTACCTGCTCGAGCCGGGGCGCACCCCGCCCGTGCCGCCGAAACCGCTCAGCACCTGGCGTTACGACGATCTGCGACCGGTGTGGTCCCCGGACGGCAAGCGCATCGCGTTCTACACCAACTACAACCCCGCCGACGATCCCAAGACCTGGGCCATCGTGGTCGTTGCCGCGGACGGCTCCGACCCGACCGCGGGCGAAGGGCTGGCGGCGCGGGTGGTGGCGACCGACGTGGTCCCGGACATCGAGCGCGGGCCGGCGTGGATGCCGGATAACCGCCGCATTGTGTACGTGCGCAACGAAAGGCAGGCCTACAACCCGATCTACATCGCCGACGTCGACAGCCGCACGAGCACGCTGCTGCGCACGGGAACCAAGATAAACCACGACGTCACCTGCTCGACTGGCGGCGTGATCGCGTTTCGCGCCCAGGTCGACCAGTGGGACCAGGTGTACCTCGCGAAGTTGAGGGACTGACGCCGTGACGTGCCGCTCTGTCTGCAATCGCCTGTCGGGTCCGCTGTTCGCGCAATGGTTCGTGGCAGCGCTCGCGGTGGCGCTGGTCACGAGCGCGCCCGCATCCGGCGCCGACGACCCGGTGGGCGCGGCGACGAAGCTCTATGAGAAGCGCCGCTACGAGCAGGCTGCACGCATGCTCGAAGGCGAGCTCGCCCGCCTCGATGCCGGGCGCCGTGCGCAGGCGCAACTCGTTCTCGGCATGATTTACCTGCGCAACGCCGATCTGCACCAAGCGCTCGCTCGCACCGCTGCCGCGGCCGAACTGGATTATCTGGACAAACTGCTCAAGACCGGCACCGAAGACCGCAGCCGCTACGCGCGGCTGTACCTAGCCGAGGCCTTGCTCGCGCGCGGAAGCGCGGCAGAAGCGCGGCGCCATTTCGAGCAGGTCCGCGCCGACCCCGGTATCGAAAGCCGCTACCGGGCGATCGCCAGCGTAGGCCTCGGAAGCGTCCTCTGGGCGCAGCGCGACGCAGAACGGGCGCGCAGCATGTGGGCCGCACCGGGCGCGACCGCGGAGATCACGCTGGCGCGCGCTGCAGCCCAAGGCCGCGCCCAGGCCGTGGACGTGAAATCGTTGCAGCGCGTGGCGGACGACGCGAGCCGCGCACCCGAGTTGTCGCCGCGCACGCGGCGCTATCTCATCGAGATCTATCTCGCGACCGGCACGCCGGACAAGGCGCTCGCCGTGGCGCGCGCCGCCGACCTGGGAATGGCTTCCTATGTCGAGAGGTTCAAGGTCGCCAAAGGGACGGCCAAAAGCATCAACCTCTACGATCTCGCGCTGCTCACGGACCTGACGCGGCTCTATCGCGAGCTCGCGCGGCGTCAGCTCGAGCAGGCCGCCGCCGACGCGCGCATGAAACCGAGCGCGGAATACTATCTTGCCGAGGCACTGAGCGGTCTGGGCGCGAGCGATGAAGCCCTGACGTACGTGCAAGCGTTCCTCGCCCGGCCGCAGGCCCCGGCACAGTACCGCGAGCGCGCACTGGCGCGTCAGGCGCTGATCGCGCACCGCCAGGGCCGCCGCGCCGAAGCGGAGAGCACCTGGGCCGCGATGGCGGAGCAGGGCAGCGACCCGGAGGTATTGGCCGACATCGTGCTCGGCTGCAGCGACGCCGAGGCACAGTGCGGAAAGGTGCTCGCCCGCGCCGGCCAGGTGACCGAAGCGGGTGACGGACGACGCTACCAGCGGCTCAACTTTGCGCTCGGCAGCTACTATCTTCGGAAGAAGGACTACCCGCGCGCCATCTCCTACATGGAGGCCGGGCGCGACAAGAGCAACAAGAACAAGATCGAAGCCAATGACCCGGAAATGCTCGCGGGTCTGGCCGAGGCCTACTATCGGACAAAGAAATTCTCCGAAGGTCTCGAGATCTTTTTCGAGATGAGCAAGGAGTTTCCCGTGGTGCGCCAGATTCAGGAGGCGATGCAGGGCGTCTACTCCATGGAGCAGCGCAGCGCCGGCGACGTGAAGATACTTTGAAAAACCGCAGGATGAACTACAACTGTCAGAGTCAACAAGCGAGGAACGTATGAAACGAATCCTTACTATTGCGGTACTGGGCTTGGGCGCGGCGATCGCATTGTGCATTCCGGCGCACGCCGCGCCAAAAGGCGACGGGCGCCCCGACGGCGGCGTCCTCAACTACAGCGAGTACGGCCGGCCGGCGACGCTCGACCCGATCACGAGCAACGAGACGATTTCGCTGCGCATTACGGAGCTCGTGTTCAACGGCCTGGTCGGCATCGACGAGAAGCAGGAAATCGTGCCGGAGCTGGCCGAGCGCTGGGAGGCATCGAAGGACGGCCGCGTATTCACGTTCTTCCTGCGCAAGGACGTGAAGTGGCACCCGCGCGAGGGCGAGACGCCGCGGCCGTTTACCGCCGACGACGTGGTGTTCACCTACAACATCATGATGCATCCGAAGACCATCACGCCGCTCAAGGTGCGCTACGAGTTCATCGAGAAAATCGAGAAGACCGGCGACTACACGGTGGTATGCACGCTCAAGCGCCCGATCCTGAACGCGCTGGCGAAGTTCAGCTTCAAGATCATCCCCAAGCACGGCCCGGCGAACCCGCAGTACCTGACGCGCGAGGACCGGTTCGCCCACAGCCCGATCGGCACCGGGCCGTACATGCTCCAGACCGTAACCGGTGACGGCGAGGTGGTGCTGGTCGCGAACCCGGACTACTTCAAGGGCCGCGCGCACATCGACAAGTTCATCGCCAGACCCTTCGCCGACCAGAACATCATGGCCCAGGCCCTGATGTTCAACGCCGTCGACATGATCGTGCTGGTCAACCCGCGCAACCTGCCGGAGGTTCAGGGCGACAAGCGCTTCGTGCTGCAACCGTACAACGCGCTGTCGTACTCGTTCTTCGGCTACAACGTGCGCAACCCGCTGCTCGCGGACCGGCGCGTGCGCCAGGCGATCACGGCCGCGGTCAACCGCTGGGAAATGCTCGACTCGTTCTTCAACGGCCAGGGCACGGTCATCTCCGGCCCGTTCGCGCCCGGCAGCTGGGCGTACAACCTGGACGTCAAGCCTCTGTTGTTCGCCCCGGACCGCGCGCGCACCTTGCTCGCGGAGGCGGGCTTCAAGCCCGGCGCCGACGGCACCATGGAGAAGGACGGCAAGAAACTCGTGCTCTCGCTCAAGGTGCCGATCGAGAAAGAGAGCGAAGCGGTCAAGCGGGTCGTGCTCGCGTTCCAGAATTATCTCAAGAACGTCGGCATCGCGATCACGGTCGAGTTCAAGGAGTGGCAGGCGTGGAAGGAGGACGTCTTCCTCGAGCACAACTTCGACATCATGTTCGCGTCCTGGGTGTTCGACGACTCGGCGGACATCTCGTCGCTGTTCCATTCGGCCGAAATCGGCGATTGGAAGAACAACTTCGGCGGCTATTCCAACCCCGAAGTGGACGGGCTGATCGTCGAGAGCAAGCTCACGCTCGACCATGAGAAGCGCCGCACGATCAACCGCAAGCTGCACGCGATCCTGGCCGAGGAGCAGCCTTACGCTTTTCTCTGGACGCTCACCAACTACAGCGCGTACCACAAGAAAGTGCGGCGCGTTCAGATCCATCCGTACAAGTTCTTCTCGTTCGCCGACGAGTGGTTCATTCCGGCAGGCGAGCAGAAGTGACGCCGGCTACGGCGTCATCCTGAGCGAAGCGAAGGATCTGCTTTACGTAAAAAGCAGATTCTTCCTCGCTACGCTCCTCAGAATGACAGCGCTGGAAGACCGGGCCTAGCATGAAGCTCGCCGCGATCAAGCCCGTCAGCCGCGTGCTCGCGCGTGAGCTCGGGATCACCGTGTTGTTGCTCGTCGGCGTGAGCGTGGTTGTGTTCGCCATCCTCCATCTCGCGCCCGGTGACCCGCTCAACGTCTTGCTCGAAGGCCAGTCGCCGCGTTCCGCGCTCGCCCTCGGCATGCGTGAGGCGCTGGGCGTACCCCAGACCTGGTACGGCCGGTACGCGGCGTGGTTCGGCAAGATGTTGCAGGGGGACTTCGGCAACTCGATCCGTACCGGCCTGCCGGTGCTGCCGGAGCTGGCGCGCGTCGGCGTCAATACTCTCTATCTCACGCTCGGCTCGCTCGCTCTCACGCTCCTGATCGCGGTGCCGATCGCGGTGCACACGGCGG